>JANOXY010000025.1:0-3207 GCA_031418675.1 Pseudomonadota bacterium | reverse complement strand
AGCGCGATAAACGACGCGTTTCCGCGCGTTTTCAATTCATTTCGGTATAACGGACGACATCAATGCTGAAATACGCTACTTATTCAGACCTTCCTTAATTTGCCCAAGGGCAAAGCGTGGACACCGGCTGGCGCCCAGGTGTTTAGTCGGTTACGGTAGGCACACCAAGCGCCTGGAAGTGGAGGGCGACCAAGCCTGCGCTGAGTCGCAATAGAGGCTTCCACAGAGGCTCTGCGTCGTAGCGCTGAATCTCAAGCGGACGCTCACCAAGTTGAAAGAAATACGCGCCCATAGCTCAGTTGGATAGAGTACCTGGCTTCGAACCAGGTGGTCGGGAGTTCGAGTCTCTCTGGGCGCGCCAACTTTAGACAGCGGGGCAAAGGCCCCGCTGTCTAAAGTTGGTGGGTTCAGCGGTGGGCGAGAACTCCACAGTTCGACAATCTCGCGAAGCGAGATTGGACGCCGCAACGCGGCGCCCCGCAGGGGTAAGCAATCGCACTGGCGATTGCGAATCAGTCTCTCTGGGCGCGCCACTTTACCACTGAGGGAGCCGGGCGCTCCCAGTCGTACGGTAATGATTTCAGCAACGCGCTAGAATTTCGTACTTCTACCATGCCATTTTTTGTGAACACGATTGGACGCGTTCCAGAAACGCGGCTGGCGTCGCGTTGTGCGAAGTGATGTCTCCATCGCGATGGCCGAATAATCGCTTGCGCTATTTCCGCGTCACGCCTGCATCGGGCAACCGTCGATGGTGCGTGCCTCGTTCGCAAGCCACAGTGTCGTGCGAACTCCTCATGGGCAAACACACCACGAGAAGGTGAAGAATTCGATGTCACAGCGCATGCTTGGGAAAGGGCTTTTATTCGCCCTGGTTACGACGGCAGCCTGTGGTTTGATAACGCAGACCGTTTCCTCGCGCGAACTGCCCGATAACTTCCCGGAGTATTTTTCGAAAGACCCGGAAAGACCCATGCGTATGCTTGCACAGAAATCGTTTGACACCAGTGATGGGCACAGCGAAAACCCATTACCAATTGCGCCACGCGCCAGCCAACCGTTCGGTGCCGCCGGACACCTCTTGTCACGCGTCAGATTTCCACAGGACGTTGCGCGGCCGTTAACCTTGCGTTTCGACGTTGTCGCCGGCGCGGTTGCGCGACAAGGTGAAAACGTTCGGGCGACAGAGCTGGAAATGGATATTGCGCTCGCCTGCCGCTCGCCGCGGGAGATTTGCGCGAACACCTCGCCATTGGCGTTGGAGCACGTGGCGATACAACTCGATCCGCGCGTCAAACTCAGCCTGAATCCCTGGTCGTTTGACGGTTCCACCTACGCGCGCGCAATCGTCGACGGTATCGAGCGGGTGTTGATGAAGGGGCAAGAAAGCAGAGCGGTGAACGTGCCACCAGGGCGCTGGACCGAGGCTGACTTGATCATTGCGTTTCCACGTAAGACCGCTTCCGCCCGCGACACACGGGTAATTCATCTGCGAGCGAGTCTGCTGCAAGGTGATTTCACGGAAACTGAACCATCGTTGCGTGCGCGGATGCGAGTCTGGCTGCGCAGGCAGGGTATAGGCGCCTGGACCGTTGTCGTGGCCGGGTTTGCACTGGTGTGTATGGGGGCTGTAGCGTGGCGCACTGCCCTGGCAGGGCGCAATGAAGATGCGCCACGTACATTCGGCGCACTCGTGTTTCTGTGGGGGTCGCTGCTCGCTGCGGCGCCGATCACGTTTTACTTTCTGGAGCGTGATACACAGGGCACCTTGTACTTCACCGTTACGGGCTTACTGTTTGCGCTGAGCGGCGTATTCGCGTTTTTCGGCCGGTCAGCCGCAAAATCCTGGTACCTGGCGAGTTATCTGCTCTCGCTCGGTTGGACATTCATCGAGTTCGATGTCTTTTCGAGCCAAACCATCGTTCGGCTTGGACTGCCGACCCTGATCGGTGTGTACCTCTGGCACCTTGCGCGCAGCGGAAGCTTGCAACCCACCAGATGATATTCAGACCGGCCTATCACGTGCGTCCCGTCGCAGCGCAAGGGCAGGCGGAGCCGGTGCCGCTTCGATGCGCTAGGGGACAAGGTGACAGATCCATTTTCTACTCGATGGATAATCGAAGCGGCACACGAGCGTCCTGCCTGGCCCTCGATGCATAGGCCGCACCATCGGTAAGAATGTTTTGCAATTCACATTATTCTGGTGACTGTCGGCACTGGGCTACCCCGAGAACCCATGCGGCAAAGGGTGCTGAGCGTTCCCTTTACGTTGCGTCATTTATTCGCTACCCATCCCGCCGTGGTGGGTCAGGTGCTGGGCGAAGTAGACAGCGTTTATGCTGACTCAACTCCGAAAGGCGCGCCGCCTCTGTGACCTTGCCGCCATTCGCGCCCGTCGTTGTGGCCTGCCGGGAAATGACTGACGGCGCCCTATGCGGAACTAGCGCTGCGCGTCGTCTGCATTTTCAAGGACTCGATACACGCTATATCCGTGGGCATCAGGTGAAGCGCCTTTGCCAGCGTTTTTAATCCGCTCACCTAAAACAGCTTGCTCCGGACTGCGAGTGAATGCCTGCCATGCTTCTTTTGTTGTCCACTGGGCGTAATTCACCACCCTCGTACCGTCGTTGCTGAGGTGAAAACTGGAGGAAATAAAACCCGCACAATGGCGCACCCAGCGTTCCACTTCAGGCACGATGGCTTCAACAAGTGCCCGCTGGTGTTCTGGTGCCACCGTAAACACCACGATAACGGTGTAGACCTCATTGTGTTCAGAAATAGTCGGCATTGATGTCTCTCTTCCATGTGGACGGGCGAACCCCTCATCTCGATTCGGCAGCATCGCTTCTTGCCACTACGCCCGCTGTGCCCGTACCTCGCGGCGTTTCATCGAAAACCGCTTGACGTCGTAGCCGTCTATCACCGTGGGCTGGCGGAACAATTCCACCGCCGGCGCGACCTCGGCCAGGGATAGTGTGAGGTAGAACAGATTGCGCGCGTCTTCTGGCATCTCATCAAACGGGAATTGTTCGACATACGCGAAGATCTCCGCTGCGCGCCGCAGCAGGTCGTCGTAAAACGCCTGGATGCTTTCCATGCTGCTGGACTGGCGCCTGTCGCTGCGCTCCGGTTCGGTCGCGAGCGACCACTCACTCCAGCGTTCCAGGTCACAAAAGGCAGGAGGTAATGTTGGCTTAGACATGTCGG
>JANOXY010000024.1:0-3514 GCA_031418675.1 Pseudomonadota bacterium | reverse complement strand
GAACTGCGTCGCGCCGTCAACTGATTTCAACTGAGAACAGAAAGATAAGCATGTTGCGAGTTACCCAAGCCCTGCTGCGCAATCGTCAGCAAATTCCCGAACAAATCGCGACTATCGATGGCGATCGTCAGCACACCTGGTCCGAATTGGTCGATCGGGTCGCGCGTCTGGCTGGCGGTTTGCAAAAACTTGGCATGACGCCCGGTGAGCGCGTCGGTGTCATCGGACTGAATTCGGATCGTCATCTGGAGATTTTTTTCGCCGTACCCTGGGCTGGCGGCGTTATCGTGCCGATCAACTATCGGTGGTCGGCACCCGAGATTGCTTTTTCCCTGGCTGATTCGGGGACCCGCGTACTGTTTATCGACCAAGCTTTCTGGCATCTCGCCGCAAGCCTGCGCGACCTGGTCGAACATCCACTCACGCTGATTTGTATCGACGCCGCGCTTGCCGGCGCCGACGCACAACACGACGAGCTGGTTGCTGGCCACGCGCCTATCGAAGAATTCCCCAATCGTCAGGACACACTGTCCGGCATTTTTTACACCGGCGGCACCACCGGACGCTCCAAGGGTGTCATGTTGAGTCACGGCAACCACGTCGCCAATACCCTGCAGTACATCACCATGGTCGGTGCGGTACCCGACACCATCTACCTGCATGCCGCGCCGATGTTCCATATCGCCGATGCCCTATACATCTACGCCATCACCCACATTGGTGGACGCCACATTTTTATCCCCCGCTTTGAAGCAGCCACCTGCGCCCGTGCTTTGCAGGATCATGCCGTCACCGACACCATCCTGGTGCCAACCATGATCCAGATGCTGCTTGAGCAAGCCGGTTTTGCGGGATTTGATCTGAGTCGCCTCAAGCGCATGTTCTACGGCGCCTCGCCCATGCCCGAGGCCGTGGCACTTGATCTGATGCGCAAGCTGCCGTGGGTGGCGGCTTGTCAGCTCTACGGTCAAACCGAGTCGGCACCGCTGTTGACCGCGCTGGAATCGCGCTATCACACCGCCGAGGGTGGGCGCTTGCGCTCTGCCGGTCGCGCCCTGCCCGCCACCGAGATCAAAATCGTCAACGAGCTCGGCCAGGAGCTGCCGCGTGGCGAAGTGGGCGAGATCGTGGTGCGCAGTCCGAATGTCATGCTCGGCTACTGGGGTCGCGAGGATGCCACCCGCGACGCCCTGCGCGACGGCTGGTTGCACACTGGCGACGCCGCATACATGGATGACGAGGGTTTCATTTTCATCAGCGATCGCCTGAAGGACATGATCATTTCCGGCGGCGAGAACGTCTACTCCACCGAAGTGGAAAACGCGATGTACCAACACCCCGAAGTCGCGCAGTGCGCGGTGATCGGCGTACCCGACGACAAATGGGGCGAGCGCGTTCACGCCATCGTGGTACCGCGGCCAGGCACGCAGCCCGATCCGGCGGACCTGATGGCCCATTGCCGACAACTCATTGCCGACTACAAGTGTCCGCGCTCGATCAGTTTCCGCGAGGAGGCTTTGCCGCTCTCGGGCGCCGGCAAGGTCTTAAAAACCGAATTGCGCAAACCCTTCTGGGAAGGGCGTGGTCGGCAGGTGAATTGAGCAATCGCGATGAATGACAATTACGACACCTGGCACGCAATGCAGCGCGCCATGTTAAATGGCAAGTTACCCCTCTGAGGCCCCGGCCTGAGACATTCACGACCAAAACGCAACAGGAGCACGACCATGGCTGATAAATTCTTTACCGATGCCGAACTGCGCGAAATGGAAAAGCTCACCCTCGACCGACTGACCGACGCGATCGACGCCGGAGAAACGGACAAAGCCAAAAAAATCGCCAAACGCATGTACAACGAGTTCCTCGCCATGCACGACCTTTATCGCAATTGGGTAACCGCAACTTTGTCGGAGATTGCAAAACGTCACGGTGATGAAGAGCTCGAGCAAATCATGACTGAGGGTGTGCGGGCCTGGTGGAAACCCATTATTGATGGCATGCCTAAGGGCGAAGACAAACTCAAGGGCAAGATCAAGATGTTTGCCGCTGGCCTGCAAGGCCATCTGCAGCCCCTGGAAATCACGGAAGATGACGAAAAAGTCGAGATAAAAATGAAACCCTGCGGCAGCGGTGGCCGCTTGATCTCAGAAGGCAAATACGAAGGGCCAAACGCCTTCCACACCATTGCCAAACCACAACCGCTGACCTACGGACGACCCGACTACCCGGTGTATTGCGCCCACGAATACTCCATGGAAAAAATCGACATCGAAGCCAACGGCGCCCCCTTCGTCGTGGTGGAGCCCGCCGCCAAGCTCGGTCGAGATTATTGCTCGATGGTGGTCTACAAAGACCCAACCAAAATTCCGGCCAAGTACTACGAGCGGCTGGGCCTGAAGAAGCCCGCCTGAAGAAGCTCGCTTGAATTGAATGGGTCTTTGTCATCAGGCGAGCGAGTGTGATCGCTCGCCGCTTTTAGCGCCGCGCTCTAGCCCCGGGCACGCGCAGGCTGGACCCTGGGCAAACCGTCACGGCAGCGCCGGTAAGGGCCGCTCCAGCACTTCGGCAAAGCTCGCCAGCACGCGTAAGGTCAGCCCCCAGATGACGTGCTCACCAAACTGGATACCGGGAAAAGTCGAAGCGGTCACGCCGAGTGGATATTCAAGTTCGGTCACGGCGTTGACGTCGAACAGATGGCCGATGGGCACCCAGAAGACACTTGCTACCTCCGCGGGCAGGCGTGCGCTTGCCATCGCCTGCTCCTGTGCCCCTACGTAATACACAAACGGCCACAGGGTCAGCCCGGAACGTTTGACGTTGTGTTCAACGGACCGCATCGGCAACGCACCAATGCGATGTTCCGCGGTGAGTACCATGCCGATCTCTTCCCAGGTCTCGCGTTCGGCCACCGCAAACGCGTCGCTATCGCTGGCGCTGGCGCGCCCACCGGGGAAAGCAACCTGACCTGACCAGGGATCACCGTCGCGTTCGGCACGACGAATGAAGCAGACCTCCAATCCCTGGCTGCCTTCGGTCAGGATCATCGCCACCGCCGCCTGGCTCGGATGGGGATCGTAGACGTCCCAGTCGTGGTCCAGGCGCGATAGCGCGGCACGGATTTCGTCGATCGTCAGCATGCTCAGAAGGTTGGCTAATGGCGGATGTGGCGTCAAGGCTCGCGCACCACACCCACCGCATTCATACGATGCGACTTTGTTTGTCGCCCCAATATTTATCGCGTAACACACGCTTGTAGAGTTTGCCGGTCGGTAACCGCGGCATCTCAACGATAAAATCGACCGAGCGCGGGCATTTCTGATGGGAAAGATGACCGCGGCAATAGGCGACGAGCTCAGCTTCCAGCGCCGGCCCCGCTTCGACCCCGGCCATAGGCTGAATCACTGCCTTGACCTCCTCACCGAGATCTTCGTTGGGCACGCCGAATACTGCCGCATCCAGCACCTTGGGGTGCGTGATCAGAAGATTTTCGCATTCCTGCGGATAGATATTCACG
>JANOXY010000023.1:0-1698 GCA_031418675.1 Pseudomonadota bacterium | reverse complement strand
TCAGAATGCTCCAGATCTCGCTGTCGAAATCCGCCATGTTCAGGCCTCTGTCTTCTCGTTTTTATCAAGCTCGTCATCGAGGGGAATACGTGCAGCCGCGTCAAAATCGCTCTTGCGCGAACTACTCAAGGCCCAGGCAGTGACAGCGGCGAAGATCAGCGCTGCCACAACGGTCCATGCGGATAAAAATTCACTCATGACGGCTAGCGGCGCGTCTTCACGGCAGTACCCATGTTCTGCAGATAGGCGATAAGCGCATCAAGCTCGGTTTTGCCCTGCAGGGCGGCGGGAGACTGTGCGATTTGCTCGTCGCTATAGGGCAGGCCAAGCGTGCGCAGCACGCTCATTTTTTTCACGATGGTGTCGCCAGCCAGCGCAGTTTTTGCCAACCACGGGTAGCCCGGCATGATCGACTCGGGGACAACGTCACGCGGATTATTAAAATGCACGCGATGCCAATCGTCGCTGTAACGACCACCAACACGTGCCAAGTCGGGCCCGGTGCGTTTAGAGCCCCACTGGAACGGGTGGTCGTAAACAAATTCGCCGGCCAGAGAGTAGTGGCCATAACGCTCGGTTTCAGCGCGGAATGGCCGAATCATCTGCGAATGGCAGGTATAACAGCCTTCACGAATGTAGACATCGCGCCCGACCAGCTCGAGCGCGCTATAGGGTTTCAAACCAGCGACCGCTTGTGTGGTGGTCTGTTGAAAAAACAGCGGCACGATCTGAATCAGCCCGCCGACGCTGATGGTGAGGATGATCAGCAGCATCATGAAGCCGATATTGACCTCGATTTGTTCGTGTTTCATGGCTCGCGGCTCCTGTCAGTGCGCCATCGCCGGGGCGGGAACAGCGACCACTGCCGGCCTGCCACCATGGCAGGTGCGCCACAGGTTGTAGCCCATCACCAAGGTCCCAACCAGATACATAGCGCCGCCCAGCAGGCGCACGATATAAAACGGATGGGTGGCGCTGACGGACTCAATGAAACTGTAGGTCAGGGTGCCGTCGTTATTGACCGCACGCCACATCAGACCCTGCATAACGCCGGCCACCCACATCGCCGTGATGTAGAGCACGATGCCGATGGTTGAGGTCCAGAAATGCACTTCCACCAGCTTCAAACTGTAGATCTCGCGCCCATACAAACGCGGCAGCAGATAGTAAACGCAGCCCATCGACATAAAACCCACCCAGCCGAGCGCACCGGAATGCACATGGCCGATGGTCCAGTCGGTGTAGTGGGACAGGGCATTGACGGTCTTGATCGACATCATCGGCCCCTCGAAGGTCGACATGCCGTAGAACGACACCGCCACGATGATGAAACGCAGCACCGGATCGGTGCGCAACTTGTGCCATGCGCCGGACAGAGTCATGACGCCGTTGATCATGCCGCCCCACGATGGCGCCAGCAGAATGATCGACATCACCATGCCCAGGGATTGGGTCCAGTCCGGCAATGCCGTGTAGTGCAGATGATGGGGGCCGGCCCAGATATAGGTAAATACCAGGGCCCAGAAATGCACGATGGACAAACGATAGGAATAGACCGGCCGCCCCACGATCTTGGGGATGAAGTAATACATGAGACCAAGGAAGCCGGCCGTCAGGAAAAAACCCACCGCGTTGTGCCCGTACCACCATTGCACCATGGCGTCCTGGGTGCCGGCGAATATCGAATAGGACTTGGTC
>JANOXY010000022.1:0-2420 GCA_031418675.1 Pseudomonadota bacterium | reverse complement strand
AGTGCACAGTGTGAGGGCTGACTCATTCGCCGAGACCGGCGCCGCTTCCCCGGCGGTCCCCGGACCCTTGGCTGCCGCCTCGAATGCATGCCCTGTCGTGCCATTGCGGCATGAAATGTCCAGTCTCACCATCGCCGTCGAGACAGCGATGCGTAGCGACTCCACCGAGCGGCAGTTCATCTGCCTTCGCACGGTGCATCACTTACCAACAGGACAATCCACGGTACCGATGGATCGCAAGTGCATCGCGCCAAGCGCCGGACGCTGATCCACGCCCTGCGTCGCGCGAGCGCCCAGCGCGTCGCCACGCCGCGGCGCGGCTTCGGTATCGGGATTGCCGGGTAATCGGCCGACGCGCCCGGCCGACGCGGTGCTCGCGGGTAGCGGCCATCCGGGATCTCGACGCCCGGCTGCGAGCGCGACGTTACCGGCGCAAGAAGCTGTTGCCAGCAGACAGGCAGCGAACTGGGCATACAATCTCGGGATGGCTGTTGCAGCGTCACCCGATCTCCTGACCCTGCGGCCTATTGGCTATGCGCGGACTGCACTGGCTTCGAAGGTGGAAGCCGCGCGGCAGCCACGGGCCACCGGTGGCGCACCGGGCCGCATCGATTTGCTCCCTGGTCGCAGCTTCGAGCATGCGCTCGAGGATCTGCAGGGCTGGGAGCTGATATGGGTGGTCTTCTGGTTCCACCTCAATGCTTCCTGGCGCCCGAAGGTACTCCCGCCGCGCAGCACGACGGGCCGCAAAGGCGTCTTCGCGACGCGCTCACCACATCGCCCGAATCCGATCGGACTCTCTTCGCTGCAACTCGAGCGGGTCGAGGGATTGTCGCTCTATGTAAGAGATCTCGATCTGGTCGATGGCACGCCGGTTCTCGATATAAAGCCCTATGTGCCCTATACCGACGCGCATCCGCTGGCGCGCAGCGGGTGGCTGGAGGATGAGCGGTTGGCGCGTCCAGAGCAGGCACCGTCCGACCCAATCGCACCGTTCCAGGTCGGGTTCGCGCAGCGCGCGGCGGAACAGGCGTCGTGGATCGAGAGGATGACCAGCCTGGCAGTCCGTGACCGCATCTGTTCAACGCTGGCGCTAGGCCCGACCCCTCACCCCTATCGCCGTATCAGGCCTCTAGACGATGGGTTCCAGCTGGCGATCAAGGAATGGCGGGCCCGGTTCACCGTCGCAGGACGCGCCGTCCATGTCTCCGGGATCGCGTCCGGTTTCCGCGATTTGCACAGACCGGCATCGAGCGCTGGAACCGACGGGCTGCAAGCGGTGCACCGGCAGTTCGTCGCGACCTTTGGGCCGCCAGGCTGACGTCCGGGCAGCGATGATGCCCGAGCGCGTCGTAACGGCTGCGCTCACTATGCTGCTGCGAAGGCGCGCTGCCAGGGTTCTGCGGCCCGGAGGCGCCGCGTATAGTCGGCTGGCGGCTCGCTCACCCGGCCGCTCAGGAACCGTCATTGAAGATTGATAGCACCCTGGCGCTCGGCGTAGAGCGGCTCGCGCGCACCGCCGGGAGGGCCATTCTCGAAGTTTATGCCACTCCGTTCGGCGTCGCCGCCAAGGCCGACAACTCCCCCGTAACACTTGCCGACCAGCGCGCCGAGGCCATCATCCTGCAGGGGTTGGCCTCACTCACGCCCGGAGTTCCAATCGTGGCTGAAGAAGCCGTGGCAACCCATGGGTTGCCAGACCTGGGCAAACATAGCGCCCGATTCTTCCAAGGTGGTATTTGTGAAAAATTTCAATTTATACTGGATGGATAAGGCTAATTTTCTCAAAGCTGTAAAAGATGAAAAAGATTCAACTTGTAACATCTCTATTGCTATTCTCTTTTCTATTTATTGCCCCTATGGCTGTTCAGGCAAGCATTTCAGTCTCTACTCAACAGGAAATGAACAGCCCACATGCCCTTTCACCAAAAAAAGCCGCCAGGAAGGGGCTGCTTAAAAGCTGGCTGGAAAAACGCGTCGTCCGAAAAACAGATAAAGTAGCTGCAGACAATCAAATCAAGCGCACGGGAAATTTGTCTTTGCTCTTTGGCGCACTCTCCCTACTGTCGTACGGAATTATCTTTTTAAACTTCATCGGTGTTGGACTTGTACTTGCAGCGTTATTCGCCCTGCTCGGATGCATTTTAAGCATTAGAACCTTATTCAAGATTAAAAAAAGCGAGGATAAAGGACAATATCGGAAAGCAAAAAAAAGGGCGATCTGGGGTCTGGTACTCTCTTTGTTGACGGTACTACTTCCGGTTGCCTGGCTTATTATCTTATTTTCGTTCTCTTTCTAATAGGGCAAATCCCCTTCAGGGCTTTGCATTTGTCCCCTGCTGGCGCACAGGCTACTTATCAAAAGCACGGTAGTGTGCTGTACGTTAGAGTCGGTCGCAAGCCCTGCTGCGGCACTTAAA
>JANOXY010000021.1:0-2574 GCA_031418675.1 Pseudomonadota bacterium | reverse complement strand
CCGGTAACGTCGAGCCGCTCGGTCCGCCGGAGCGCGAAGCGAGCCCATTTGATTTCCGGGTGCGGGTCGCAGCGGCGGCGCGCGCCGGCTTCTGTGGTCTGGGCTTGATGGAGTCGGATCTGCGTCAGGTGCGTCGTCATTACGACTTTGCGACCATGGCCGCGATCCTCGCCGACCATGGCATGCGCCATCTCGAATTTGAATTTGTCGTGGGCTGGTTGGAAGACGGTGCTGTTGGTGCCGCCGCACAAACCACTTTTGACTATCTCCTGGAAGCCGCCGCTGCCTTGGGCGCACGCCAGATCAAGATCGGCCCCGACATGAACGCACGCAGCTGGCCACTTGAGCATATGGTCGAACGCTTCAGCGGCATGTGCGCACAAGCGCGAGCCAAGGGCACTGCGATTGCGCTGGAGATCATGCCCTGGAGCAATCTGCGCACCATCAACGAAGGCCTGGCGGTGGTAGCCGGTGCCGATGCGCCCAATGGTGGACTGCTGCTCGATATCTGGCACCTCGCACGCGGTGGGCAGGACTACGCTGATATCAGCCGCATTCCGCTGCGCTACATCCAGCACATAGAAATCGATGATGCGGATCGCGAGGTGGTGGGCACCTTGCTCGAAGACACCTTGGATCGTCGCCGCCTGTGTGGTGAAGGCGCGCTCGATGTTGCGGCTTTTTTACGCGCGGTGCAGGCCAGCGGCTACGTTGGCCCCTACGGTGTCGAGATCATTTCCCACGAACATCGTCAACGTGCCCTGGATGACGCGGCACAACTCGCGTATCGCACGGCGCTGGCGCAGTTTCCAAGCGGATAATCCGCATAACTTCAGCGACCAGGCAGTTTCAGAATCAAGGGTTGCGGCCATTCAAGGCTGCTGCCCAAGGCCACCGAAGAATTGTCGATACGCAACACGGCGCGCCCGCCGACCTTGTCACCCACGCGCACAATGCGGCCATCGATCACTGCAATCTGCGCCGATGGGGTGTTTAACACCGCCTCCAAAGCCAAGCTTGGTTCCAGCACGGCGACCGGCGCTGGCGCGCTGACCGGCGCTTGTGCTGTCTGCACAGGCGTACTTGGCAGCGGCGTTGTCATGGGCCCAAATGGATCGCGTGTCGGAACGCTATCCCAGCGCAGTTGTGTCGGCCTGCTCTGCGCTTGCTCGACCACCAGCGGCTCGCTGCTGGTGCTGTCTGGCAGCGGGGTCTCAACGACCACTTCCTCGCTGGTGATGGCGGCGGGCGAAGACGAATCTGCGCTGCTGCCCGGTGCCAGGATGCTGCGCATCTGCACCCACCACAGCGCTGCCATACCGACCACCAGCGCCGCCACTACCCAGGGATTACGTAACAATTTGTTCACGGTGATGCTGCCGAAGTCTGCGCTGCCACCACCGGCTCGCCGTCCATGCTGTTGTCCTGCTCGGGGCCAAACCCATCGCGCGCATGTATCCAGATGCGATATTCAAAACTCATGCTGTCCAGACCATGGCCCTCGCCTGCACCATCGGCGGCCACCAGCTCGCCACTCCATGGCCCGACGCCGAGCGCTCGCAACAGTGCCAGGCCTTCGCCATAAGGATTTGCAGCGGCAGCGTCTTGCGCCTGCACCGTCAGGATCAGCGGCACCGCCAACAGCCCAGGGCGGGCCTCCATCGGCTGTTCTTCGTTCACGGTGTAACTGAGCGTTATGCCGCGGCTGGCACTGCTGGCCTGCAGATCGTGTAACCACTTGGCCAAGGTACCGTAATCCGGCACGAGTTTTTGTTCAGCCTGCTCAATCTTGTCTTCGAGATGCTGATACTGCATGCGTAACACGCTCGCGCGCAGATCTTCCAGCGCCAGGCTCAAACTCACCTCGCGCTGGATGGCTGCGTTAAATTCATTGCCCGTCTTCAACTGCACACCCAAGGACCAGCCCATCAAAGCGACGGCGCTGATGATCAGTGCACCCAATAGGCTTTTGCTATAAACATCACGCGCGAACCAGTCGGCCGCATCGCTGACCCGTTGCGCAATACGAATTCGCCAGTCGGCCGCCGGCGCGGCGCGCCCGTCGCGGCGACGTTCACTGCTGGTGGTCATTGCAGCTGACCGTGAATGGCAAAGCGGATCGGGCCATTGGCCGCTGCGCCGCTGCGCAGCTGCTGCAGCCAGGTTTGCCGCCAGCCCGGATTGACTACACCATGCCAGGGCGCAGCTTCGAGGCTCGCACTCAGATGTTCAAGCGTCGGCAGGGTGACTTCGAGACGACTGTCGGCCAAGCCTTCGAGACGAAAATTCCAGGCGCCGTCAACGCGCGTGATGCGCGCCTGGGTCAAGGTCAGGCTGGCGGGCAGATCCAGCCCGACTTGATGCATGAAACCAGCCGGCACCGCCGCCAGCATCGGGCTCAGTTCGTCCAATCTTTGTTTTTTTGCGGTCAGCTGCTCGAGTTCCGCCGTCAGGGTCGCGGTTTCGCTTTCCAGCACCGGCAGGGCGGCCAGCGCCATGCTGCCGCGGCCCGCGACGCGGCTGTTGAACTGCGTCACCCATGCGACGCTGATCAGGGCCACCAGCCACAACACG
>JANOXY010000020.1:0-2086 GCA_031418675.1 Pseudomonadota bacterium | reverse complement strand
GTCTGGATCGTGGCACCGACGCTTTTCCTGTGTGCCTTCCTGATTGTCTCCGCACTGCACTTTGCCGGTGATCCTGCCAACGATGTCACGCGAATCTCGCGCGGTTTGTATGGCGGCGCCGCAATCATCTTGCCAGCCTTGTGGCATGGCGAGGAATTGCAGCGGCTGCTCGGCCTGGTGGCCGGCCCTGACAGCGCCGCTTTCGTGGCCCCCGTCCTGGGCCAACTGGCCGCGCCGTGGCTGGCCGCGACGATATTGGTGTGTGTGGTTCAGTTCAGGACATCGCGTCTGGCCGCCTGCGAGTTGGCCGGCCTGGTCGCGTTGTCGGTAGCGGCGCCGCCACTGGTCGCGTTTTGTGCTTACTTCTGCCTCATGCACAGCCCGCGACACATCCTCAGGACGCTCGCCAATCTACAAGCCGCCGAAAGTCGCCAGGGGTTGGCGCTGGCGGTGTGGCCGACGCTGGCTGTGCTGATCGCGGCAGCCTTGCTGTTTTGGCTGGCGAACGACCTGCCCCTGGAGGCTCGGGTGATGCAAACGGTGTTCGTTGGCCTGGCTGCATTGACGCTGCCGCATATGGCGCTGATCGAGTGCGCCCGCCGAGCGGCATCGTCAGCCGTGCCTGCAACGAGCAATTGACGGTCGACAGTGCTGCTATCGTCGCTGCACTGCTTCACGCGCGAGCGTTGCCAGGCTCGGGGCCAAGCGTGGTAAGGTCCGCCGATCGACACGGCACCTCCCTCCCCAGAGCGAAAATCAGGATCTTTGCTTCATGAAAACCGCCGCATCCAGCGCCGAGACTTCCATCGATGGGCTGTACCGGATCGCGACGGTCTCCCATCTCACGGGCATCCCGGTGCAGACCATCCGTGTTTGGGAGTCGCGCCATGCGGTCGTGCAGCCGACGCGCAGTGCGGGCAACGTTCGCCTCTACCGACGCGCCGATATCGAGCGCCTGGCGCTTGTCAAGGCCGCCGTTGATGCCGGGCAGGCCATCAGCACGGTTGCCGCGCTTACCGACCGGCAGATCAAGGCGCGGTTCAAGGACTTACCACCGCCGGCGGCGAAGGCGCCAAGAGCCGGCTGCCGAGTGCTGGTGGTCGGAACCGCGCTGTCGTCCATGCTCAAGACGGCGTGGCGGGTACGGTCTGACGTGCGCGTGCAGGCCAGCTTGCCCACCCTTGCCACCGCCGATTCGAAGTCGCTCCCCTCGGTCGATGCATTGATCGTCGATGCACCCGCGCTTCGCAACGACTTGCCGGCCGCCTTGCGGCAGCTGCGTTCGGCAACCCAGGCGCCGGTGTGCATCGTGGTCTATGGCTTTGGCAGCCGCCAGATCCTGTCCCGGCTTGACAACGCCAACGTCATCGCATTGGCCTCGCCGGCCGACCCCGCGCAGATCGCTCGTATTTGCCAGCTCGGCCTCGCCATCGATCCTAAGCCTCCCGCAGCTTTCTCGCAGATGCTGATGCACCCGGCAGCGGCGCGACGCTATGACGATGCGTTTCTTCACCAGCTCAGCCAGATGCCGTCCAACGTACTGTGCGAATGTCCAAATCACCTGGCCGACCTTCTGCGCAAACTCAATGCCTTCGAGCGCTACAGCCTTGAATGCGAAAGCACGAGCAACAAAGACGCTGCGATGCACGCCACGATGTACAGCGCCAGCGGACATTGTCGCGAGCTGCTCGAAGAAGTGTTGCGGCGGCTGATGGCGCACGAGGGCATCCCCGAGCCCAAGGCGTAGCGTCAGCAAACTTGGCTTCTCGCGGCTGCCCCCTCAGCCTGTCAGGCGAAAGTTAATCCTCTCGACTCATCACCAGGTCAACATTCGATATCGATGCAGTCCCGTGCCATATCCTCCGTTTCGGCTGGGAGTCAAATGGACTGCAGCTTGAAGAAAGCGAAAAAGTCGATGCCGCGGCCCCTGCCCGCGACGGGCACGTCGGATCCGTCGATTCACCGAAGCGGCGCCGTGGCGCGCATGTTGCGCATGCCGGCAGCGACCATTCGCGTATGAAACTTGCGGTCTTCCGGCAATGCACTTGGGTCGCCGTACTGCTGGCAGCCAGCGCAGCGCTGGCGC
>JANOXY010000019.1:0-1509 GCA_031418675.1 Pseudomonadota bacterium | reverse complement strand
GTCGACCACCAGGCCGGTGCTGCCCGGCAGGTCGGTATAGGGTTCCAGAAGCCATGCGCTGTGCGAACCGAGCGCCCCGTCGACCAGGCGTTTTATTGATCGCACTGTCAGGAAATTATCGTAGGCGCCAATCATCCGATAGCGCGCAAGCTGCGCACCGAGAGTGGCGTTTGATTCCTGCCCGATCATCGCGTACATGCGCAACGGCAACTTGCCCGCCGCGGCAAGATCGCGGTACAGATCGATGGTGGCCAATGGCGCGCCGGCATCATGAAATGTGGTGATGCCATGCGTCAGCGCTTCTGCCGCGGCACGTTGCACGTGTACTTCAAGGTCAGCGCGCACTACTGCGGGTGCGCGCTGGCGCTGTGCTTGATCATAAACCGCACGTACGATTTCCGATGCGCTATCCACCAGCCAGCCGGTCGCGACTCCATTGCCGTCACGAATTATTTCGCCGCCCGGCGGATTGGCACTCGCGGCGTCGATGCCGGCCAGGGCGAGCGCGGCATCGTTCACCAGCGCACCGTGGCCACTGGCATGCCCGAGCATCACCGGATTGCGCGGCGCTGCGACGTTCAGCTCGCCGTTGCGCGGCACGCCACCGACACTGTCCGCCACCGGTTTATCCCACTTCTCCTGGTGCCAGCCGAAACCGATGATCCATTCCCCCGGCTTCGCGCGAGCGCTGGCTGCGGCGACCCGCGCCACGATTTCATCCCATGTGTGCGCGGTGGAAAGATCGAGGTTGCCAAGCGCTTCACCCAATGCCATGAAGTGTCCGTGCCCCTCGATGAAGCCCGGCGTCACCAGATGCTGGCCGGCATCGATCACGGCGGTCTGTGCCCCGGCCCACACCGCGATCTCGGCATCGCTGCCCACCGCCGCGATACGATCACCCCTGACGGCAATCGCCGTCGCATGTGGATGCAAAACATCCAACGTCTCAATCTGCGCGTTTTTGATCAGCAGCGTGGCCTGAGGTCGCCCCTCGGCGAGGACGCAAGCGGCGAACGACCATGCGGCCATCAAAAAAAACAGCGGTTTGCACTTCATTTTCACGACTCCGGGCGAGGCGACGACGCTACACCGGATAGCATATCCAAACACAGACAGTCAGCAACCCCGTCCACGGATAGTGGCTGCAGAAACGGCACGAAACCGATACGTGGCGCTACAAGCAGGTGATCGAGAGTGGTTACATTTTCCGCCACCAGCGTCATGTCGGGATCAACCTGATTCGCGACCCAGCCGGCCAGATGCAAGCCATCCGCGCGTATCGCTGCAGCGGTAAGCAGCGCGTGGTTGATGCAGCCCAGGCGCATTCCGACTACAAGAATGACGGGGAATCCCATTAACCGAGCCACATCTGCCAGCGTTTCTCTGTCATTCAGCGGCACCCGCCAGCCGCCGGCGCCCTCGACGACCGCGAAATCGCGGCCTCGTGCCAGCGCTGGCGCGCACAACTCCGCCAGCTGCGCCGCATCGAGCGTGATGGCGCACGCGGCA
>JANOXY010000018.1:0-4167 GCA_031418675.1 Pseudomonadota bacterium | reverse complement strand
CCTGAAGGAAGTCGACAAGGCCGTGACTCTGATCGACTACGTGCCCACCGAGCAAAACGAAAAACTCGAAATCATCGATGGTATGCGCGCCTCGTCCGGTGCCCTGCTAGCGGGTGAGACGCCTGCCACGGCACCGTCGGTTGATGTTGAAGCAGCCGCTGTTGAGCGCTTGCTCGCGCGCATCGCTGCGGCTCGGCCGAAGCTTGGTGATGGGACTTTAAACCGCAGCGCAGCGCGTCTCACCCGCAACTTTGAGCAGCTGCGCAAGGCCGGCGGCTGGCCGCGGCAAAGCCTGCCGGAAGTACGCGCGCTACTGCTCGGTGATCTACCCCAGGCGATATCGCGCCTGCGGCAATTGCTCGAAGCGGGACCGGTGAGCTTGCAGGATATTCCGGTGGAAACCGCACAGCGCTATGTGGCCGCCGACGGGCGGGCGCGGATCGAGATTTATCCACGGGAAGACCTGAACGATAACGCCGCCATGCGCCGCTTCGCGGCCGCCGTCACGGCCTTGGAGCCCCAGGCCACCGGCGCACCGGTCGAGCTGGTGGCTGGCAGTCATGCGGTTATTCGGGCCTGCGTCGAAGCCTCGCTGCTGGCCTTGGTGCTGACCATCGTCATGCATGTTTTTGTCCTGACCGGTGTGCTCGATGCCGTGCTGATCGCAGCGCCGCTGGTGTTGGCGATGTTGTTGACCGTCACCACCTCGGTGTTGTGGGGCATTCCGCTGAACTTCGCCAATATCATCGCGCTGCCGCTACTGATCGGCCTGAACAACGCCTATGGGGCCTACCTTGTCATTCGCCGCAACCATGCCATCGATATCCATCACTTGCTCGATACCAGCACACCGCGCGCGGTGCTGTTCAGCGGCCTGACGGCGGTGGCCTCGTTTGGCACCTTGGCGGTGTCGAAGCACCCGGGCATGGCGGGCATGGGCGTGCTCATCGCGCTATCGCTGGCTTATGCCCTGCTCTGTGCGCTGGTAGTTCTGCCGGCGCTTATGGCGGCACTCGACGGCCGTCGTACGTCGGCCAGTTGAGCAAGCCATGGCACTCATCTACTGGAAAGCGCTGGTGCTGGGTTTAGTCGAGGGTCTGACTGAATTCCTGCCGATTTCGTCCACGGGCCATCTCATCCTCACCGCCGCGTTGCTCGATTTCAACGATGCGAGGGGGCAGGTCTTTCAACTCGTGATCCAGACCGGCGCGATGCTGGCGGTGATATGGGAATTTCGCGTGCGCTTCCTGGCCGTGCTGGGTGGACTCGGTCGCGATGCGCAGGCTAAGCGTTTTGCGCTGAACGTCGTGGTCGCTTTTGTGCCCGCCGCTGTGCTCGGTTTGACGTTTGGCAAATACATCAAGGCGGTTTTGTTCAAACCGGTGCCGGTTGCGATCGCCTTCATCGTCGGGGGTTTGATCATCTTATGGGCGGAGCGGCGCGATCATCAAATACGTTGTGAGACGGTTGACGAGATGAGTATCAGCGATGCGCTGAAAATCGGCCTGGCCCAGGCCTTTGCGCTGATTCCTGGCACTTCGCGCTCGGGCGCCACCATTATCGGCGGGCTGTTGTTCGGACTGTCGCGGCGCGCTGCGACGGAATTTTCGTTTTTTCTCGCCGTGCCGACCCTGCTGGCCGCCGGCGCTTATGACTTGATCAAACATCGCGCGCTGTTTGCTTGGTCCGATCTGGGACTGTTCGGGATTGGCCTCGCCGTGTCCTTCGTCTCGGCCTTTGTGTGCATACGCTGGCTATTACGCTACGTGATGCGCCACGACTTCACACCCTTTGCGTGGTATCGCATCGTGTTCGGCCTGGTGGTTTTGCTGACTGCCCACACCGGGCTGGTGGACTGGACGGTGCGTTAAGCGCACTGCGACAAATGACCGCAAGCCATTTATCGGAACTGTCGACTGCTCGTCATTTTGATGTCACACGCTTGGTTCACGATACGTTCAGGCTCACGCTCGCTGCGGCTGGTGCCCGCGCCGAGTGTAGAACCACCATCGTGGAGCGAAAAAAAATGGATGACGTTGTCGAAGATCTGTGCGCCGCCGTGCGCCGACACGAGACCGCGTTACGTGCGCTCAGCGCACCCGGTCATCGTGTCACCTCGGGCGAGAAACAACGCCTCGAACACATGCTCGACTGCTGCGAACAATGGTTGCGCCTGTTGCGCGCCAACGACGCCCTGGCCCGCAGCCGCGCCGGTGCGCCGCAACCCTCAATTCGCTGTACGCCGCGCCGCGCAACGCCCATGGAACAGGACTCTGGCGCGGGCAGTAAAGCGCGCATATCGCGCGCGTCTTGAGCTGCGCCACGGGAGCCGCGACACGCAACTCGGGTGCGGCAATTGTGTGCATGGAGGCACCGACGCAGTGCACCGATAAACATTCTGGCCACGGATAAGTCCCGACGATCGGCATTTTTCTGGTGTTTGACTGGCAAAACGAGGCAAATCCGCCCGTAGTCACGCTGGCATGATTGTTGATGCCCTCATCATTGTTATTCCGCAATTCACCATCGAGAAGGATGCGCCATGCACGATGTTATCCAGGATCTGTGCACCAATCTGCATGAGTTCGAAATGCTGCTGAGTCGATTACGTGCGACAAGCCATAACCGGCCCAGCGTGGAGGTCGAGCGTGTCACCCGCAAGATTGAGCTCTGCGAACGCTGGCTGCTTGCGGCGGGCGGTGCTGCTGCGCTCAGGCGTCAGCGCGCCAAGCTTGCGGCGCCGCGCTGACCGCGAGACCGCTTAGCGGGCGCTTATGCTCGCCCGCCTAAGCCAGCATGCCCCGCGTGCGTAGTTCCGTTACCACCAGCGCCGCCGCCTGTTCGGGTGTGCAGCTGGTGGTATCGATGCGGATCTCCGCCGCTGCTGGTGCTTCATAGGGCGAATCAATGCCAGTGAAATTGCGGATCTCGCCCGCGCGTGCTTTGGCATAAAGCCCTTTCACGTCGCGCTGTTCGGCCACCGCGAGTGGCGTGTCGACAAAAACTTCGATGAATTCCCCTGCTTCGAGCAGCGCGCGGGCCGACTCGCGCTCGCTACGGAATGGTGAGATGAAAGCGGTCAGCACGATCAGACCAGCATCGACCATGAGTTTCACCACTTCCGCAACCCGCCGAATATTTTCCACACGATCGGCATCGCCAAAACCCAGGTCTTTGCACAGCCCATGGCGCACGTTGTCGCCATCGAGCACGTAGGTGTGATGACCAAGTGCATACAGCTGCTTTTCCACCAGGTTGGCGATGCTGGATTTGCCGGCGCCGGATAAGCCGGTGAACCACAGGCAGCAGGGTCGCTGGCGTTTGATTTCGGCATGGGCCGCCTTATTGATGTCCAGCGCCTGCCATTGCACGTTATGTGAACGATGCAGGGCAAAATGCAGCATGCCCGCGCCGACGGTATTGTTGCTCAGGCGATCGATGAGGATGAAACCGCCGGTGTCGCGGTAGTTGCGATAGGGATCAAAAGCAATCGCGCGGTCGAGTTCCAGCTCAACGACGCCAATTTCGTTGAGCAGCAACTGTTCTGCGGCAACATGCTCCATGGTCTCGATATTGAGCTTGTGCTTGATCGGAGCGACGGTCGCGGTGACGGTCTTGGTGCCGATCTTGAGCAGATAGTTGCGACCACGCAGCAGCGGCTGGTCGCCCATCCACACCACCGTGGCCTCGAACTGATCGGCAGCCTGGGCGGGGTTGTGTGCGCTCGAAATCACGTCCCCGCGCGACGCATCCACTTCGTCCGCCAGCGTCAGGGTTATCGATTGATTAGCGAGCGCCTCGCTCAGATCGCCAGCGGCGGAGACAATGCGTGCCACCGTAGTGGTGCGACCCGAAGGCATTACCATGACGGCATCGCCCGGGTGAATCACACCACCGGTGATGGTGCCGGCGAAGCCACGAAAATCCAGATGGGGACGATTCACCCATTGCACCGGCATGCGAAATGGCTGCTTCTGCAACTCGGTTTCATCAATCTCAATGGTTTCAAGCAAGGTCATGAGCGGCGCACCGGTATACCAGGGCGTATTGGCGCTGGCTGCGGTGACGTTATCACCGCGTACACCCGACAGCGGGATGACATGGATGTCGCTCAAGCCGATGTGGTTGGCCAATTGCCGGTAGTCACGCTCGATACGGGTGAAGGTC
>JANOXY010000017.1:0-17800 GCA_031418675.1 Pseudomonadota bacterium | reverse complement strand
TGTCAGCCCGTACACGCCGTTATTTTCGACAACATAGACCATGTTTACGCCGCGCCGAATTGAATGGGCGAACTGGCCAAAGCCAATCGAGGCCGAATCGCCATCACCGGACACACCGAGGTAGATCAGATCACGGTTGGCGAGATTCGCACCGGTCAACACCGAGGGCATGCGACCGTGCACACTGTTGAACCCATGGGACCCACCGAGAAAATAGGTCGGTGTTTTTGACGAACACCCGATACCCGAGAGTTTCGCGACCCGATGGGGTTCGATGGACAACTCGAAGAAGGCTTGAATCAGCGCACCGCTGATCGAATCGTGACCGCAGCCGGCACACAGCGTCGAGACCGTCCCCTCGTAATGCCGGCGCGTAAAGCCGAGTTCGTTGACGGCCGCCTGCGGGTGATTGAGTTTAGGTTTGGCGATATAGGTCATGACTTCCGTCCTGCGCGCGGTGCCGGAACTGCCGGCCTTGCACGTTGATGTCTTTTCAGTTGCCGGTCGCGCTGCGTTGCGCTTGAGTGTTTTTCTTGCCCAATCGATCGGCGATGGCACCCGCGATAAAGCGCGCGGTGATCGGCGTCCCGTCATAATGCAGAACCGGCGCGAGCTTGGATGCATCCATGTCACACTCAGTCATGAGCAAGGTGCGCATTTGCGCATCGCGGTTCTGCTCGACCAGAAACACGACGTCATGGCCAGCTACGAACTTCTCAACGTCCTCGTGAAACGGAAACGCGCGGATGCGCAAGCCATCGACCACGATGTTGTCGTCGGCCAGCAACTCGAATGCTTCATCCATGGCACACGACGTCGAGCCGTAGTACATGACACCAACGCGTGTGGCGACTTTATTGGGACGGCGTACAGGCTGCGGCAGAATGAGCTTCGCGGTCTCGAACTTTTTCAGCAACCGCTCCATGTTCTCGATATAGTCCGGCCCGGCTTCGCTGTATTTCGCCATGCGATCCTTGGTTGTGCCGCGCGTGAAATAAGCGCCCGAGGTCGGGTGTGTGCCCGGATAGGTGCGGTAAGGAATGCCATCGTTGTCGATGTCCAGGTAACGACCAAACGCGGTGCCGCCACTCAACATCTCGGTCGTCATGACCTTACCGCGATCCAGACGCTGGGCATCGTCCCAGACCAAAGGTCTGCACAAACGTTCATTCATACCAATGTCGAGATCCGACATCACAAAAATCGGCGTCTGCAGGCGATCGGCATAGTCAAAAGCCAGGGCAGTCAAGTCAAATGCTTCGCTAGGATCCTCGGGGAACAGCAGCACGTGCTTGGTGTCGCCATGGGAAGCGTAAGCGCAGCTCAGCACGTCGGACTGCTGAGTACGGGTCGGCATGCCGGTTGAAGGTCCACCACGTTGCACATCGATGATGACTGCGGGAATTTCAGCGAAATAAGCCAGGCCGATGAATTCCTGCATCAGCGAAATCCCGGGGCCGGAAGTGGCGGTGAAAGACCGCGAGCCATTCCAGGCCGCGCCTATCACCATGCCGATGGAGGCCAGTTCGTCTTCAGCTTGGATGATGGCATAACGCGCATCGCCGGTTTCCGGCTCGCGGCGGAATTTTTTGCAATGGCGCTCGAAAGCTTCGGCTACTGATGAAGACGGTGTGATCGGATACCACGCACAGACCGTAGCACCGCCATAAACTGCGCCAAGAGCGGTAGCACTGTTGCCTTCCAGGAAGACCAAATCGCCGACTGCATCGCGCCTTTCACAGCGCAGGCCGATTGGACACGGCAGTTCCGTGCGGGCATAGTCGCGCCCCATCTCGAAGGCTTTGATATTGGAATCGAGCAGTGCTTCCTTACCACGGTACTGCTCAGCAATGAGCTTTTTGATGGCTTCCGAGTCGATATCGAGCAGTGCGGATAACGCACCGACGTAGATGATGTTTTTGAATAGCTGGCGTTGCCGCGCATCGGTGTAGCTGCGGTTGCAAATCTGGGTGAGCGGCATGCCGATGACGTTGATGTCATCGCGGAATTTTGACGCCGGCATGGGCTTGGTGGAATCGTAGAACAGGTAACCGCCCGGCGCGATTTCCTTGACGTCTTCGTTCCAGGTTTGAGGGTTCATGGCGACCATCAGATCAACACCGCCGCGCCGACCTAGCCAGCCTCGCTCCGAGACCCGCACCTCGTACCAGGTGGGCAGACCCTGAATATTCGACGGGAAGATATTGCGCGGGCTGACTGGCACGCCCATACGCATGATGGACTTTGCGAACAGGGTGTTGGCCGATGCCGAACCTGAACCGTTGACGTTGGCGAACTTGACGACGAAATCGTTAACCGATTCGAGTGCTTTCTTCATGAGTGTCAGTTGACTCCGCTCAGGCTGCGCGTGCGCCGGTCCGCTTGGTGCGGCAACCGGGTCCAGCGTGCTCCATCTCCACGAGGTATTTCTGCATATCCCATGCGCCCGTCGGGCAACGCTCCGCACACAATCCGCAATGCAGGCAGACGTTTTCGTCCTTGATCATGACGCGCTCTGTTTTAAGCGGCCCTGAGACGTAGAGGTCCTGCCACTTCTCGGTGGACGGTGCGCGCAAATTGCCGCGCAGTTCCGTTTCCTCACCGTTATCGGTGAAGTTGATGCAGTCCACCGGACAGATGTCCACGCAGGCGTCGCATTCAATGCAGAGTTTGTCGGTAAAGACGGTCTGAATATCGCAGTTGAGGCAGCGTTCTGCTTCAGCCAAAGCAAGCTTGGCGTCAAAACCGAGCTCCACCTCAACTTTGATATTGGCTAAGGCGATTTTCAGGTCTTTGAGCGGCACCTTGTAACGATGATCGTTGGAGATGTCGTTGTCGTAGCTCCATTCGTGGATGCCCATCTTCTGGGAGCTTATCGAAACCTGCGGCAAGGGGCGCTCGGCGAGGTCATCGGCGAACAGAAACTTGTCGATCGAAACGGCCGCATCGTGGCCATGGGCTACCGCCCAGATGATGTTCTTGGGCCCGAGCGCAGAGTCGCCACCAAAAAATACATTGGGAATGGTCGACTGGAAGGTAGCCTCGTTCAGCTTGGGCATGTCCCATTCGTTGAACTCGAGACCGATGTCACGCTCGATCCAGGAAAACGAGTTCTCCTGGCCGACCGCGATCAGCACCGCGTCAGCCGCCACAAACTTGTCCGGTTCGCCGGTTGGTACCAAGCTACGACGCCCTTTGGCGTCATACTCGGCGCGCACCGTTTCAAAAGTCATGCCGGTAAGTTTGCCGTTTTCGTGCTCGAAGGTTTTGGGCACCATGAAATTGAGGATCGGAATGCCCTCGTGCTGTGCGTCTTCCTTTTCCCACGGCGAAGCTTTCATTTCCTCGAAGCTCGAGCGCACGATGACCGTGACTTCTTCACCGCCCAAGCGCTTGGAAGAGCGGCAGCAGTCCATGGCGGTGTTGCCACCGCCCAGCACGATTACTCGCTTTGCGATTTTATCGACATGGCCAAACGCCACCGACGACAACCAGTCGATGCCGATATGGATATGGGCAGCGGCTTCCGTGCGACCAGGAATATTGAGGTCACGACCACGCGGTGCGCCGGTACCGACAAATACCGCGTCGTAGTTTTGGGCAAGAATATCCTTCAGCGATTTGATCCAGACGCCGCTCTTGAAGTTGACGCCCAGATTCAGGATGTAACCGACTTCTTCGTCGATGACTTCCTCAGGCAGGCGAAACTTCGGGATCTGGCTGCGGATCATGCCGCCAGCTCGATCCGAGCCATCGAATATCGTGACGTCATAGCCGAGTGGTGCTAAGTCACGCGCAACTGTCAAAGAAGCCGGTCCTGCACCGATACACGCAATGCGCTTGCCGTTCTTCTTAGCCGCCGGCGCAGGCATGCGCTCTGTGACATCTCCTTTATAGTCGGCCGCAACACGCTTGAGGCGACAGATAGCCACTGGTTCTTCTTCGACCCGACCGCGCCGGCATGCGGGTTCGCATGGTCGATCACAGGTGCGGCCAAGAATGCCCGGGAAGACATTCGACTTCCAATTGACCATGTAGGCATCGGCATAACGGCCGGCCGCGATCAGGCGAATGTATTCAGGGACGGGGGTATGAGCCGGGCAGGCCCACTGACAGTCGACTACTTTGTGGAAGTAGTCGGGGTTACCGATATCTGTGGGCTTCAATCGCCACTCCTCCGTAGGGGATGGATCTCACCATTTCCCGGTGGGTATGTCATGCGAGAACGGGCCGAGATTCTACGCCGTACGGGGGAGTGGTGCCAAGCGCTATTACCGTTGCGAAGCGGAAAAACCGCGGGGAAAAAAGCGATGCTATCTATCCGGTTACGAAAGCGATCGGTGAACTGTGGAGGGCAATAATTGGCGCACATTAAATGTGCGCATTAAGCGCGTCGACGACGCACCTCAATACTTCGCGACCTCCAGACCCAGGATCTGCAGTTCGGCAACCACACGGGCGCGAGTGGCTGCGAGATCGCCTGGACGTGACGCCCACGCAGCGGCTACTTCACCAGCCGTGAACGGGGCAAAATCGCCGGGCAGATTTGCTCGGTCAAAAGCAGGCAGCATCCAATTCAAGAGCGCGGCCACGGCTGCATCGGAGATGGGCGCCTGGGCCACACCACCAACCTGGATCACGAAAGCGCGACCGCTCGCGGTACGAATAAAATGACCGACGCTACCAGGCAAAGCCGGCACGTGGTTGGCAACACTGCCGCTGCCATCACTTTGATGGCAGCCGGAACAATGTTGGAGGTAGTCAAGTTCCGCCGCGGAGGTCTGAGCGGTCTGCAACGAGGGTTCTGACCGCGCTATGGCTGACGCGGCCACAAGCAGGGCAGCTGCGAGCGCACACGAACAGTGGTGCAGCACCCTCAGCCAGCACTACCCGAGACGCCCAGGACCACGGACACGGTGCAATGGTAAATAGTACTTTCGTTGCCCATGCACCAATTGACGTCGTTGTGCACGCTCAGGCGATAACCGGGTCGCTCGCCCTCGTTGTAATTGCAGAAACAACGCCCGCAGGACGTAATGCCGCAGCAATCGTTGTAACTGACGATATAGTCGCGGCCATCGTCTGGGTTGTGGCAAGTACCGATCCAGGTCACCGAAGACGGCTGCGAACCGGCCGGACACTTTGTAACCGAGCCGCCGCAGCATGTGCAAAGGAAGCCATCCAACGAGCAATAACGCCAGTATTCGCAATGGGTGTCGTTCATCGGATCAAGCTTGGCGTCCGAGGTGCCGCCGCCATGGGCGGCTTGCGCGACGCGCGCAAACGGCAAGACCGGCAACAGGAAGGCGGTTCCGACCAGCGCGCGGCTGATTTTAGTCAGCGCACTACGACGCGAGGTCTTCTGGGCCACCGCGCGCGCCTGGCGCTCAAAAAACTCGTCGAACCATTTCATAAGCGAATCCCCATCTGAGGTTATGCCTTCTGCAAAAATTCCTGAATCGACTCTACGCCGAGGTCTTTGGCGGTAAAGAGACTTTCCAACTGCTCGCGGGAATTAATCAAACCCTTCGCCCGCACCCGACCCTGTTCGTCGATCAATACCGCAAACGGCAGCTTACCAACCTTGAAAGCCATGCCGAGATCGCTGGACAGCACGTAGGGGAAATCGCTGAGTTCCGCCTTGTCGTAAAAAGCGCGCTGTTTGGCTTCGTCGCCATCGCTGGCCAGCACCACCCGCAACCAGGCACTTTCGTCTTTGGCCGAAGAACGCAGCACTGGAATCAGTTTTTTACATACGGGGCAGGTGGGTGACACGAAAAAAACCAGGGTGCTGTGGGGTCCCGGCGCACCAACCTGTACGCGCGCACCGCTCAATGTGGTCAGATTAAACATTGGCGAGAGATCGCCGACCTTCGGACCTTCATCCATCATGAGCGCGCCCATCGGCGCAACACGTTCGTAGAGCACGCCGATCTGGCGGGCCAAGGCAAACACCGCTACCACGAGCGCGATGACCACCAGCCATAACACCACGACGGCGATCATCAATGCCTCGGTCATGGCAGGCTACGCAGGCGCATCAAGCGCGGCTGATTGGCCACTAATTGATTGCCCATGGCATACAGCCCGTAGAGACAGCCGGCACCCGCCGCAACGCTCACGTAATCGAGCCATAACAAAGCGCGCGCAGCCGGTGTCACAGCGCACAGCGCAACCAAGCTGAGTAACCCGGCATTACGCACGACCAGTGCCCAGGACAAAGTTTGTTCGTCTTCGATGCCACCGCAGCCGCAGTTGAGATCTGTGCGCCCGCGCAGCAGATTGACTATCACGGCGCCAGTTACGATAACCAAGAGACCAGTGGTCAGCGCGACACCCAGCGGCCGTGTGCGATCGATGACCAGCGTCAACCCGGCGACGGCTTCAAGCACTGGCAAGACCCAAGCGACCACACCAACCAATGCCGCCGGCAGCAACTCGTAGGCTGCTAAAGCCGCGCCAAACACCGCCACATCACGCAGCTTCTGCCAGGCACCGATGAGCAGCAGCATCGCAAGCGCGGCTGCTACCATCTGGGTCATAACAGGGTCAGGCGCCATGCTGTTAATGGGTCTCGATAAGGCCGGCAAAATCGCCGACCTTGTCACCGCTCGCCACCGGCTTCAGCACCGGTGTGGTCTCGTAGCGCACGAACTTGAGGTTGATACCGTCGTAGGCGTAGAGCGTCGGCTTGGCTTCTTTGGTCAACGCCATGGCGATGGCATTCGAGCCCTCGGCACGCGTAATGCGCTTCTTACTGGCCAGATCGAATTCCCAGATTTCCTTGGCGGGATTTTTATGACTGCCATTTTTGGCCTGGTCATGCATGGCGACGTAAAGCCGCTTGGTCGGTGCGTGCACTGCTAACAACTGGTAACCACCGGGCTTCCAGCCCGCCTTCTTGTCGGCGTCGTCGAGCAGCGACCAGCTGTCTTCGAGTTTGGCGACCTCGCCGCCCACGTTAATGACCTTGATGTTGCCCTCGTAGGACACGAAGTGATAGGAGTCGCCGACCCGTTCGCCCTGCACCATGATCGGATCCTTTTCCGGATCAAAGAGCTTTTCACTGCGCGTTTGGGTAGCGCTATCGCCTTTTTCGTTCAGGGTCACGGTGACCACCGTGCCATCACCGCACAGGGTCGCGAAGCGGCGGGTATTGCTCTGGGCTGGCAGGATGATCCAGCAGCCTAGTGTCGGCACTTCGGCCGTGACCTTCCAGGCCTTGTGATCGACCACCGTCACCGACGACAAAGGCGTGGCGTTCTGGATAAACACCCAGGCGTCGTCCAGCGATGGTGCGATGGTGCCCTTATAGGGCAGCGCCATCGCGTGCTTGGAGGGAATGAGGATTTCTTTTTTCAGCGCGAAGGTCTTGGTGTCGTAGGCCTCGAGCTGGTCAAAGCGGTCACCGCGGTTGCGCTTGGTGTAGTAGGTCGATGCGACCAGCATCTCGGAGCTGTCATGGCTGAGGGTTGTGATTCCGAACAGCCCGGTTGAGAGCATGCCCAGATATTTGAAGGACTGACCATCAACGATGTGCACCTGGCCGTCGGAGATATGGGCAATCTGAAGGTCCGTCAGGTAAAGACGATGGGGATTCGGCGCCGGTGGCACTATCACACCGAGTTTGTCGGGCGGCAGCGGGTCAGCAGCCAGTGCCGCGCCGCACCATAGGGCCAGCACGAATCCGACTCGCAGAAAATTGCTTGCTCGAATCACCTTCGTCGCCTCCATCGTTATTTGCCCGGATCGGTGGTCGGCCAGCGGCTGGCGCCGTCCTTCGCTCAACACCCTAGGGTCTTCAGCATTCTAATCACGTCGCTCCTAATATGCGAAGCCAATCCGGTGGCCCACGTCGCCAGAACAGTGGCGCAGCTTGCCGCGAATCACTGCCATTTAAAGACGTCCCGCGGTGAATCTTCACCGAATCTTCACTCCCTGCTTACTGCACTGCTGCTGGGTGAACTTCATAGTAGGGCAACCACCGGCGTGTTCACCGCCACCGTTGACGGCAAGCCGATACCGCGCCGGGGTAAATCGCTGGTTGCCGTGGTCGACCCTGGGCCTGCCAGGAGGGCCGCAGGGAGTCGGGGCCTGTGTGGACGCCTGAAGTCCCGCCGGGCTCGGCAAAAAATGCTAACCTCGCGCCACCCAAACCAGCTCATTCCAAGCATCCCGGAGGTCCGGCCTATATGAAGGCAGTAGTCGCACACGCAGTGAACGAATTTTCCGTCGCCAACGTCACCCTGGACAAGCCGAAGGTCGGCGAAGTGCTGATCAGGATGAAAGCGACCGGCATCTGTCATTCCGATCTTTCTATCATCAACGGCACTATCCGCTGGAAGCTGCCCTCGGTGCTTGGCCATGAGGGTGCCGGCATCGTCGAAGAGGTGGGTGAAGGCGTGACCAACGTCAAGCTCGGTGATCACGTGGTGTTGTCGTTTGTGCCCAATTGTGGCCACTGCTATTTCTGCGATCACCACGAGCCCCATCTGTGCGCGACTAACAAACCCCATGGTGGCCTCATCGACGGCACCAGCCGCGTGAAGCTGGATGGGAAAGAAATCAGTGTGATGTCCTTCCTGGGCAACATGGCTGAATATTGCGTGGTGCCCTCGGTGTGTGTGGTGTCGATCGATAAGGGCCACGACTTCAAGGCCGCCGCCCTGGTGGGCTGCGGTGTCACCACCGGTGTCGGTGCGGCGATCAAGACTGCCGAAGTGAAGCCCGGCTCAACCGTTGCAGTGTTCGGCTGCGGTGGCGTGGGCCTGAACGTCATTCAAGGCGCGCGTATCGCAGGTGCGGCCAAGATCATCGCCGTCGATTTGTCGGCCGAGCGTATGGAAATGGCCCGCTCCTTCGGCGCCACCGATGTCATCGATCCCAAGACCGATGCCTTCAAGCAGGTGCTGGACATGACCAATGGCATCGGTGTTGATTACGCGTTTGAAGTGGTCGGCATGGGCAAGCTGGTGGAAGCCTGCTTCAAGGCCACGCGCATGGGCGGCATGACGGTACTGGTGGGGGTCGGTCGCGCCGACGACCGTTTTTCCTTTAACGCCATGATCGTGCCGTTCACGGCCAAGACTATCCGCGGTTGCATGTACGGCAGTGCGAACTTCAAGGTCGACTTCCCGATGTATCTGGATCTGTACCGCCAGAAGAAGCTCGATCTTGATCGGCTCGTCACTCGTACCTACACCATTGACGAAGCGCCGGAGGCTTTTGCCGACCTCGAGAAGGGTGTCAACGCGCGCGGCGTGATCGTTTACGGATGAGACGAGGGTTGACGGCGACGGGCGTAGCCGCCCGTCGCGGTGGATGTGCGGCGCTGGCACGCACAGTCGGCAACACTCAACTCAGGTAACGCACAAAGCCTAAAGCGCCACAGCAGGTGCAACACTCAGGGCGGTTGCACCCTCCTACCAGCGCATGAACCTTTCAGTTCCATCTCCCCGACCTTCGCGCAGCACGTGGCCCGCACATCTGCTGGCGGTCACGCTGCTCAGCACCCTGTGGCTTTTTTACCTGGTCGCCGCGCGCCCGGGCGCCGCCGCACCGGTGTCCGATGCGCGTATTTATGTGCAGCTGGCCCTGGGACTCAGTGAATTCGGTGTCTTCGGCCGCTATCGTGATGCCGCTCATCCACCGCAACCGGCCATGGATGTCGCACCGCTGTATCCGTGGTTCGTCGCACAACTGATGGGTTCCGACCCTAAGCTACGCAACAGTTTGCGCTGCGCCATGACGCGCCGCCCAGCCGACACGTCGCCCTGCCCGCAAGACTTCCAACGCCTGGTACACACGCAGACCACCCTGCTCGTCATCACATTGGTTTTGGTATGGGTTACGGCTTGGGTGTGGACTGCGCGGCCGCTGTGCGCGTGGCTGGCGTGGCTGCTGGCTTTAGCGGCCGGCATCTTGCCGGAATATGCGCCGGTCTATTTGACGGAGGCGCTGACCCTGCCGCTCGGTGGACTATTCACCCTCGCGTTTGCCCTGATGATCAAACGCCGCCATGTTGCACTGGCATCCGCAATGGGTGGTATCGCCCTGGGTCTGCTGGCGCTGACTCGTCCCTCGTTCTGGTATCTGCTGCTCGCCATCGCCAGCGTGACCATGGTGCTGGCACTGCTGCCACGCTGGCGTCGTTATACCCTGCCCTTGTCCTTGCTGGCGGTGATGGGCACGCTGGTCACCCTGCCGTGGCTGATGCGTAACCATGCCGAATTTGGTCGTTACGCGCTCAGTGGCGGCGACTACGGTGGCCGCTCACTCACGCAACGCCTGGCCTACAACGAGATGACGCTGGCAGAGTTCGGCGCTGCCTTCATTTACTGGTTGCCGGACTGGGGTGACTCGCTGGCGAGAACGCTGTTGCCGTCGTCGTCCTATGTGCGTCTGGGCTGGGATGACCCCAACGGGTTCTACCGCCAGGGCGTGGCCCGCATGCGCGCCGACATGCACGCGGGCCAGGTGCAGAGCGAAGTCTCTGCCCTGCTGCGTGAGGAAGTGCTCGCGCATCCAATTGAGCACGGCCGGGCGACTTTGGCGCTCGCCTGGCGCGGCATCTTTATCGGCAAAACCTGGGGCTTGGTCGGCTGGCTATGTACGACAGTGGTCTTGTGGCGCGGTTGGCGCAGGCGCGATTACGACTATCTGCTGTTGTGTCTGCCCGCCTGGTTTCTGTGTTTGTTCCAGGCTGCGGTCTCGGTCAGCATCCCGCGCTATAACCTTTTGCTGCTGCCCTTGCTGGCCCTGGCCATGGCGCTGCAACTTGAACCTGCATTGCGGCGTCGACGGACTCTGGAACAAGCATGACCATCGCAGCGAAGCTCCATGGCTGAGCTCAATATTCGTGCTGCCGAGGTCGCCGACCTCGACGCCACCGTCAACCTCATGGCCCTGGGCTTCCCCGGCACGCAAAAATTCTCCAGCACTTTTTTACGCTGGCAGTATTACACCAATCCCGTCGGGCCCCCACTGGGCTGCAATATCGATGACGGCACCCAGCTGGTCGGCCATTTGATGGGCATTCCCATCGAAGTTGCGCTGCGTGGTGAGCAGCGCGTGGTGACGCTGATCATGAACATCGCGGTGCATCCCGCCCAGCGCGGTCGCGGCCTGCTCACAAGCTTGGTCGAACACGTCATTGCGGCGTCGGTCCGGCGCGGTCATGCCGGTGTGATCGGCGTGGCGAACCAGAATTCCGTCGCCGCATTCGAACATAAGCTCGGCTTTCAGAATGTCGCGGGTCTTGATGCGCATATTGAATGGCTACCCCATCGCATCGCCATGGATAGTGCGTTGAAGCAAGCCGAGTTCGCCCATTGCTGGAGCGACGCGAGTCTCACCTGGCGCATGGCGAATCCCGTGAATCCGCTAAGCATCGTCGGCCACACCCACGACAGTCTTATCGTTGAAGGTGCAGCCAGTGTAGCGCTGCTGCGCACGCGTGCTGTCATCCCGCGGGCGGGTTTAACTGTGGCGGCGCAGACTGCCGCACTGTGCCGTCCGGCGGTCGTGATCGGACTGGCGCCCAGTGGCAGCCTGCGCCGTCGTCTGGCCCTCACCATCCCACAGCGGCTGCGGCCCTCGCCCTTACGTTTGATCTACTTCGATCACAGCACGCCGCAGGTGCGACTTGATCCGCAGCGGGTGCTGTTCAACTTTCTCGACTTCGACGCGTTCTGAGTGTTGCGTTCAGACTTCGATACGTGGCGCGCGAAGAAAATCACCGCGGGCAATCTGCTGGGCAAAGGGTGGCGCACAACCATCGGCGAGCAGATGCGCGAGCCGCGCGCGCGTTGCGCCACGCTTGAACCACAACAACACGCTCACCCATAACGCTGCATCGCGTATCGGCGTAAAGGCTTCCTCAGTGTCAAAGTCATAAGGATGGCAATAGGTCCAAGGCAGTTCATCGTGTGGCGCACGCGCGCGCAGCCTTTGGATCAGGGACATCGGCAAGTAGCGCAAATAAAAACCGCCGAGATAAGGCAGGCGCCACGGACCGAATACCGCCAGGGGTGCCGGTAGTTCGAGCAATCCTTCGGGCCAACAAAACGGCACACTCGGTAAGCCAGGATAGCCATAGAGCGGATGCGGCGCCGCCAGCACACTTGAGGAATAGTCGAATCCCAGCTCGACCAGCATAGCCACCGCCCAGCGTGAGGTCGGCGTCAGCGAAAACACCGGCGCGCGATAACCAATCACCGGCTGGCCGCTCAAATCTTGCAGCAAGCCACGCCCGCGCAGCGTTCCGTCGCGAAACTGCGCCGGCGTGATGCGCGTCAGTGGACGGTGGTCATAAGAATGCAGCGCGATCTCGTGACCACATTGCGCCACTTCGCGAATAAGGTCGGGCTCGGCCGCCGCCACTTCACCAACCACGAAAAAAGTCCCGAGCACGCCGATTTCCGCCAGCCATGCCAACAACTGCCGCGTAATCGCTGGATATCGCGCCGGCACTTCGCGCCGTGCACGATGGTCTTCGAGATCGAGGGTGAAAGTGACGGCAGGTCGCATTGTTTTTGCGCCACTAAGGCCCGTACCTACCGGTACTGGCGCGTGCTTGATTCGATTTAGAATGGGCCGACGTATTCATGCCCAGCACCCCATGCCCCACACTGAGTTCCCTATAGATTCAAGCCGCATTGCGGTGGTGGTGCCCTGCTATCGCGTCGCTGACCAAGTACTCGCCGTCCTTGCGGCGATCCCACCGGTGGTCAGCAAGATCTATTGCATTGACGATGCCTGTCCGCAGGCTTCGGGCGATCATATCACCGCCCACTGCCACGACCCGCGCGTGACGGTGATACGTCATACCCACAATGGCGGTGTTGGTGCAGCGACGCTCAGTGGCTATCGCGCGGCCCTTGGAGACGACATGCAGTTGGTGGTGAAGCTCGACGGCGATGGCCAGATGGACCCGGCCCTCATCCCGCGCTTCTTGCGCCTGCTGATAAGCGGCGATGCCGACTACTGCAAGGGCAATCGCTTTCATCGACTGGGCAGCGTGGGTGGCATGCCGCCGGCGCGTTTGTTCGGCAATGCGGTGTTGTCTTTCCTGACCAAACTTTCATCGGGCTACTGGCAGATCTTCGATCCGAATAATGGCTACACGGCCATCCACAGTGCCGCGCTGCGACTGCTGCCGCTGGACGACATAGACCAAGGATATTTTTTCGAGTCCGATATGTTGTGTCGACTCAACATCGCGCGGGCGGTGGTGCGCGATATCCCTATGGATGCGGTTTATGGCAACGAAACCAGCAGTCTGCTCATTCATCGCGAGATCACTCATTTCGCCGTGAAGCATATGCGTAACTTTGCCAGGCGCATCCTCTACAGTTACTACCTGCGTGATTTCAATCTGGCTTCCATCGAAGCGCCGCTGGGTCTGGTCGCGCTATTGTTTGGCGTCGTGTTTGGTGGCTTGCACTGGTTGCAGGCGTTTCAAGGTGCGCCCTATGCTTCCGCAGGCACCGTGATGGTGGCGGCGCTACCGATCATCGTCGGCGTGCAGATGTTGTTGTCAGCGATCAACTACGACGTGCTGAACGTACCGACCACACCTTTGCAGAAGCTCTTTGCTGAGCATCTGCACGAGCCGTCAAGCGCTGCTGGCTTGCCGACGGCAACCCAAGCGCAGCACAACCAAGACCACCGCCCATAACACCAAGTGCACGAGGTTAATCAGTAAGCGCAATAACAAGCCCACCGCGCTGGCCTTGGCGAGCGGCACGCCATAGTGGGTCAGCATCCATGCCAAGCCTGCTTCACCACTGCCAAAGCCACCAACGGATTGCAACGGCAGGATGCCGAAGTAGATATAAGCGTTAGCCAGAAAAAAGCTGTCGCGTGCGGCTATATGCGGTGCCAGGGTAACAATGATGAGCGTCAAGGCTGCCAGGATAGTCACCCAGCGTAAAACGATGACGATGAACGATTGCACAACTTGGTCGCGTTGGAGTCGGTGCCGATACCAGACGCGTATACGCAGAACCTGTTCCAGGCCGCGATGCAGCCAACGGCGCTGAAAGCGTCGCTGCATTTTTAGCAACAGCGCTGCCAGCAGCCCGAGCAATGGGCCGATACTCACACTAATCATCGCCATCACGGCAAACAACACCAAGGCCACTACCACGGTCGCAACACCACCGACACCGCCCTGCGTGATCAGCAGTGACAACATCAACATCAAACTGACGACGATGAAATCCTGCAGGCGATGGTAGAAGGTGACAAATACCGCGCGTGCGGCCGGCTGCTTCAGCCAGGTGTGAACAAAATACATCCAGGCCAGATCGCCTAATCGCGCCGGGAGTATCGATGACAACAACATATGCCAGGCCACCACGCGATAAGCATCGCGGCGCGGCGCACTGCCCCGTGTGATGGTGGTGAGCCACAGGCCATCGAGCAGGCAGTTGATGCTGATCAGCGTTGCTGTGATAAGGAACAAGCGCAGCGAGACCGACGCCCAGGCGCTGCGCACGGTCGCAGTATCCAAAGTCAGGACGAAAAAAAGCACCATGGCCAGCGTACCGAACGCCGCTGCCAACCAGGCATTGCGGTGTTCGAGAAAACTTAAGACCCGCGCTAACGAGCCCGCCACGGTGTCGCTGGCTGCAGACACACTCATTCGGAGTTGGGAAGGACGTAGATTCTTACTTGGATATCGGCAGGCAGCCGCTGCAGGAACGGCAAGAGAAGCAGGCAGCCGATGTAGATCAACGCCGCGAATACCTTAGGCATACGTCGCCCTTCGATAATGCGTGCCCACAACCCGATGCGCGACACGCTGGGCAATTCGAATCCACGCACACAATGAAAGCCGTGACGCACAAACAGCGCGTCTAGTGTCGCGGGTTCATAGTAATAAAGATGGGGACTGACAAAACCACGCTGCCACATGCGCTCCAGCGGTGCTTTGATGTGCCAACGGGCAAGCAGCTCCGCAACACGATAAAAGAAGCCCCGACGTGATGGCGCAGTGATCACGACCAAGCCCCGTTTGCTCAGCAAACGCACAAGACTCGCAACCGCCATCGCGGGCGCCGGCAGGTGTTCAAAGACATCGTTAAAGCTCACCACGTCAAAGGGCCCTGCAGGCGCGTCTTCAGGAAATCGCCCTTGGCTGACGGGCAGCCCGCGCCCGCACGCCAGTGCGGCGCTCGCCGCGTCGGGCTCCAAACCCGCCACGCTCGCACAGCGCCCCTGCGCTGCCATGAGAAACCACGCGGGGCCACAGCCGACATCCAACAGATGCGCATGCTGTAGCGGCGTGAGCTGTGCAATTTCATCCAACAGATGTAGCGCGGTCTGTTCGCGCAGCGCGGCGAGGGCGGCGGCGTTATGTTCGTCCCACGCACCCGGGGTGTGCACGCCGACGACATCCTCGGCGAGTGAGGACACACGCAGCCCGCAGCGCGGACAACGTTTGAGCCAGATAACAAGATGGGCGACCAGGGGCGTGCCGCACACCACGCAGCCGGGCGTGGCCCGTGCGCTCACGCCCTCGGTCATTGGAAGTGTGGCATTACTTCGCGGGCGAATAATTCCACCGAGCGCATCACGTCCGCACCACGCAAGCCGGGCAAGTGCATCCAGCACACCACCTCCGTCGGCTGCACGGCGTCGCGATAGAGCGCGAGTTGTTCGATGGCAAATTCAGGATCACCGATGATGTAGCGGTTCTTGAAGTTCTCAAAGCCAACCTGGTCCTTATCGGTCACCACTGAACCATCGGCCGCGCGCAACACACGGTCGCCAGCCGCCGAGGCAGCGCCATAGAGTTCACGGAACAGATAATTGAGCGCCGGCGCCGCGATAGCCTCGGCCTGGGCCATGGTCGGCGCAACGAACACCGAGCGCATGATGGGCCGTTCGGGAATCGTCCAGCCGATCTCAGTGGCAGTCTGCTCATAGGGTTTGTAGTGGGCCACCAGTTCCTCGGGCCCGTGGCGCGGCGACATGATCTGCACCGCATGGCGGCGTGCCGCACGCTTCAACGACGAGCTGGCCGACACTCCATACCAGATCGGCGGATGAGGGAATTGGGCCGGTTTAGGCGTCAGCTGCGTGCGCGGTACCTTGTAATACTTGCCGTCGAAATCAAAGAAATCCTCAGTCCAGGCGCGAGTCATCAGATCCAGGGCTTCTTCGAAACGACCAATGCGCTCTTCGCGGGGGATGCCATGGGCCTCAAACTCCTTGGCCACATAGCCCGGTGCCACGCCAAACACAAAGCGGCCACCGGAGAGGTTATCAAGCACCGCGACATCTTCGGCAAGTTTGAGCGGTGCGTACAACGGCACCAATAACACGCCCGTACCGATGCGCATGGTTTTGGTGACCGCAGCAGCACCTGCACATGCGATTAGCGGTCCGGGGCAAAGCCCGTCTTTCTGTGCATGATGGGAAACCTGAAACGCCGAGCTGTAGCCGAGTGCTTCAGCACGCGGCAGGCACTGCAACATATCGTCATAGGGTTCGCGCCACGCCATGCCGCTGCCGACCGGCACCTGCTGAGAAAACATCAGGCCAAATTTCATTGCAGTGTGCTCGCGGCTGGTAACGGTCAAACCATCACCGCTGCGATGCGACAGCCCACTTCCTCGAGCGCCGCGCGCACGGCAGCGCCAACTTCCATGGCGTTCGGGCCGTCACCGTGAATGCATAAACTTTCAGCATCCAGCGCCAGCAGCGAACCGTCGTTGGTCATCACCTTACCGGTTTGCACGAAGCGTTTGACCTGCGCGGCGGCGAACTCGGTATCGGTCATATGTTTGGCCCGCTGTAGCACCAGGGCACCATCGGGTGCGTAGGTGAGATCCGGATAAATCTCCCCAACCACACGGATGCCGCGCTTGCGCGCTGCTGTCGGCATGGCCGCGTCGGTGGGCGCAGGCCAATAGAGCATCGGTTGATCGGCTATCGCGCAGATCGCGTCTGCCACGGCTTCGGCAAGCGGCTCACTGGTGCGCAATACCGAATAAAAAGCGCCGTGGGGCTTGATGTGATGGAGCTTCATACCGTGCGCACGTAACGCCGCCTGCAACGCGCCAGTCTGGTAGACCACGTAGGCGTAAGCGTCTTCGGGTGTGATATTCATGGCGCGCCGACCAAACCCCAGCAAGTCCGGCAGGCCTGGATGAGACCCCACCACCACCTGATGCGCGCCAGCCATTTCACAAGTGCTGAGCATGGTCACCGGGTCGCTGGCGTGAAATCCGCAAGCCACGTTGGCGGTCGTGATAAGCGGCATCATTCCGGCATCGTTACCCATCTGCCAATTGCCAAAGCTCTCGCCCATATCGCAATTGATGTCTATCGATGAAAGCATCGTCAATTCCTTGGCCAAGCGGTAAGCGAAGTGTAGCGCCGCGGTCGAACAGCGACCACATCGCGCCGCTCCTTGCGGACGCACGGACACATCTTGAATTGACAGTCCCCGGACCGGCCTCGATAATGCCCGCCCTGCCGCTGCTGGCTGCCCACCACGGGTAAACGCCAAACACTGCAGAAATCACGCGCCCGTAGCTCAGCTGGATAGAGTACCTGGCTACGAACTAGGGGGTCGGAGGTTCGAATCCTTCCGGGCGCGCCAAATTCCTTCGTTACATCAGACGGTTGCGAGTCCTCCTAAATTCGCGCGCTGTCGAATCAAAACAAGTGCCGGAGTTTTGCGGGACTTTTGTTCCGCAACGCAGTTGGCTTGGGTCTTTCTCCGCTACCGTTCGCGATACTTTCGCTTTGAAATCCACGTCGGGCCGATCCTCTGATTTCCCCTAGT
>JANOXY010000016.1:0-1829 GCA_031418675.1 Pseudomonadota bacterium | reverse complement strand
GGTGCATTGAATTGAATGTCCGACTGAAGTCGGACCTACACAAGACGGTCCCCGTAGCTGCGAATTCATTCGCACATTGACCATCGCGCTGAGGTGCCATGAATTGAATGTCCGACTGAAGTCGGACCTACACAAGATGTGTCCCCGTAGGTGCGAATTTATTCGCACACAATGCATACCTTTCGCCATTGATTAAAAAGCGCAGCACAACCATGTCCAATCCATCCATCCCCACACCCTACATCGGCTACTCGGTGGTCAAGCCCGAGTGGCTGGACGCCAATGGGCATATGAATGTCGCGCACTATGTGTCGGCCTACGACGATGGCAGTTGCCCGATGTTCGATGACTTTGGCCTGGGTTGGGACTATACCTATGCGGGCGTGGCGTCGATGTTCATGGTCAGCTCCAGCATCGACTTCCGCCGTGAACTACTGGTTGGTGACCCGCTGGAAATGACAACCTTGCTGCTCGCTTATGATCGGCGTCGCATTCATATTTACCAGGAGCTTTACCATCGCGAACAGCGTTACCTGTCGGCCCAGGCGGAGTTCGTGTTTGTGCATATTGATTTCGCCACCCGGCGCGCATCGGTTTTGCCCGAAGCGTCCTTACAACGCCTGGCCGCGATCCAGGCCGAGCACGCCCGGGTACCGAAGCCGCCCTTTGTCGGGCGTGCCATCGGCCTGGCATGGAGACCCAGCTAAATGACGACCCACCCTGTCTCGGCCGCCCGCGGCGCCGCAGCCACCAGCCAGAAGCTGGCGACGGCCGTGGCAATAGAACTACTTGAAGCCGGGGGTAGCGCGGTTGACGCCGCGCTGGGCGCCAATGCGATGTTGAGCCTCATCGAACCCTATATGTGCGGACCGGGTGGCGATCTTTTTGCCATGGTGTGGGACCCGACAACGCGCGTGCTGCATGGACTGAATGCCAGTGGTTGTGCACCACGCGGCCAGAGTCTGGCACAACTGCGCACGCGCATCGGTTCGGCCGACACAATGCCGATAGTTGGCGTGCATTCCGTGACCGTGCCCGGCGCGGTGCGCGGCTGGCAGGCTTTGCACCAACGCTTCGGGCGGCTGCCGCTTGCGCGTATTTATCAACCGGTCATCGAACACGCTGAGCGCGGCGTCGCGATCGGGCCGGCCACGGCCACCTGGTGGCAACACTGCGCAAGCGTGGTGCGCGAGGCGCCACTGGCCGCGGGTTTCAACGCGGTGTTCATGCCGTCCGGCGCGCCGCCTGAGGTTGGCCAGCGCTTCCGCAACCCGGCCCTGGCTAATACCTATGCGGGCATTGCCGCGCGTGGCTTCGACGATTTTTACACCGGTGCGATCGGCGCTCGTCTGGCAACCTATCTCGCCGCCTGTGATGCGCCGCTCACTGCCGCAGATCTGAGCGCGGCTCAGGCAGAGTGGGTAACACCCATCACCACGCACTATCGTGGCTACGATATCCATGAGCTGCCGCCCAACGGCCAAGGTCTGGCGGTGCTGCAGATGCTCAACATGCTCGAAACCCAGCCGCTGCCATCAGCCGGTTTGGCATCCGTCGACTACTGGCATCGTTTCATCGAGATCAAGAAGCTCGCGTTTGAAGATCGCGCGCGTTATTACGCTGACCCACGTTACGCCGACATCCCCATCGCTGCGCTGGCCGACAAGGCCTATGCCGCGCGTCGCGCAGCAAACATCGGTGCGCGTGCCGATCTCTCACCGCGACCCGGCGCGCCGGGCATTGCCCATGGTGATACCACCTATCTGACGGTGGCCGATGAGAGCGGCATGATGGTGTCGCTGATTCAGAGCATCTTCCAGGGATTCGGG
>JANOXY010000015.1:0-5209 GCA_031418675.1 Pseudomonadota bacterium | reverse complement strand
TGGCGCCGTCCTCAGCCGTCAGGTCAAGAATGTGGCTAGTAGCGTTGCCGGAGTCCGTGGCTTCTCCGACGAGGTCAAAATCCAGGGTGCTTTCGCTGACCCGCGGGGCGTGGGTGAGCGTTGCTTCCAGGGCCTCGGTATCGCTGTCGCCGGTGATATCGACAAATGCGCTCGTCGAGGTGGGCAGCAAAGTTGCGGCCAGTGCACCACCTTCGGCAAACAGCGCCCGGTCGGGAGACATTTCTGCCCACATCGCCAGCGCACTTTCCCACAGTGGGTCGTTTTCCCCGACTGCGCTGTGCAGCTCACGAGCAGCGTTTTCGTAGGACACCCGGTCGTTGGACGAGTAATACACTTCGAGAAGACGCAGTTTGTAGTCGTGACGGCTCGGATACTGGGCAATCACGCGCTTGACCAGTTCCTCGGCTTGATCGAAGCGTTCATACGCCAGATAGACGTTCACTTCCTCAAGCGGGTCGCTGTCCAAGGTTCCGGTCGACGCAGGCGCTTCCGCTGCATCAACCGTCGCATTGGGATCAAACGCAGGCAGGTTGGTCTCGGTTGCGAGCGAATCGAAATTGGTCGGCGTCTGGGTCCGGTCGTCCGCGCCGGAAGATATGGACGGCGCAGCTTTTGTAATGTCTTCACTGTCTATCGATGGGCCAGAACTGCGCAGAGGCGTGGCCACGGGGGTGGCAGCCGAGTCGCCGGGTTTGAGCACCGTGCGAGCAACGATGGCGCCGAGACCAAGAACGACGAGCACAACCAGACCAATGACGCTCAAGGCGCCGCCGGGGACCATTTCTGCGATAGCACTTGGTACGAGATTGGCGGGAAACCCGGGCTGCGATGACGATGAAGTTGCGCCGGCTTCGATCTCAGGCTCTTTAGTTTCGTCCACTGCGGCCGGTTCGGTCACCGCGTTGGTTTCGCTGGTGTCAATGTCTATTTCCGGCTCGACCTCGGGCGCGGCCACAGCGTCGTCGGTCGGCGCCGCGGTTTCGGGCACGATGGTTTCAGGGGCGACGGTAGGCGCGGCTTCAGTGCCTGCCGCTGGTGTTGTTGTGGTCGGCTGACCAGCTCCCGCGACGGCGGGAGTCTCGGCGGCGGGTTGAGCGCCTGTCGGGCTAGCCTCGGTGGTGCCCAAATCGCCTTGTTTAACACCCAATTCAGCCAAGCGCGCCTGCAAGGCAGCGAGTTCCTGGTCTTTGATATTCACCTGTCGCTGCAGGATATTGATGATCTCTTCTGCTTCAGAAAGACGATCTTTCAGGTCGCCGGCTTGGCGGGAGCCTGTGTCTAAGGTTTCGTCGCGGACCAGCTTGGCGTCAGCGCTGGCGGTGGCTGCTGCGGCCGGCTGCCCAGACTTGCCTCCGGCAGCACCTTCAGTAGTGCCACCCGGAGCGACTAGTTCCAGGTGCGCGTTGGGGTCGCTGGCGAGCGCAGGTTCAGCGGGTTGTGCCGACGCAGCTGGCGCTGATGGCGTTCCAAGCGGCTGAGCGACCGGCTTAGCACTGGACTTATGACGATATTCTTCCCACAGCTGGTGCTGGTGGCGGATCTCGGCCGCGGCTTCTTTGCTTGAGATCGCCCGTATCGCCGCATCGTCGGGCAAATGGAGCACAGCCCCGCGACGGAGCAAGTTGACGTTTTCCTTGCTAAAGGCCTCGGGATTCTGGCGCAGGAGCGCCAGCATCATCTGCTGGACGGAAACTGATTCGTCCGGGCGATAGGACCGCGCCAGTGACCATAGGGTGTCACCGGTCGCAACGGGACCAATATCGCCACTGTGCGTAGGGTTGGTTGTGCTGGGCGTCGCAACTGCGCGGCTTGCCGCGGGGGTTGAAGCCACGGCAGCGGGCTTCGGCACGGTCGCGAAAGACGGTCGGGCAGCCGGCGCGCTGACGGTCGCTGCCGGAGCGGCTGCCTGGCGACGATCGGGATCGTAAAGCGGCGGGTCCAGCAGCACGGTGTACTCGCGCAGCAAGCGACCGTTACCCCAGTTCATTTCCAACAGAAAATTCAGGAAAGGTTCGCGTATGGAGTCTCTGGACGTGATCGAGATGTAGTCCTTCCCATCCGCGGAGTCGGCAACGGAGAAGCGCAACTGGAACAACACGGCAGCGCGTTCTATGCCTGCACGGCGGAATTGTTCTTCGCCCGCCAACGCGATATTGAGTGAGTCAAAGTCCTCGGCCTTGGCGCCAATGACTTCTATGCGTCCCGCGAACGGTTCGTTCAGGGCCGAAGTGGCCTCCAAAGGTCCAAGACCCAAAGCAAATGCCAAACGGCTCGCCAAGCAGCACAGCAGGAGGGCGACGGCTCGATTCCGTAGCATGGACGTCATTCCTTAGTCGGTTTCCCCACGATGGGAGCGCTGCCGCAAAGCAGCATGTCCCAAAGCTTCTAAGATTCTTTATGTATCGTAAGTAACTATAGCTTACAAATGGCTTTTTACCAACATCTCCGCGATCTGGACGCTGTTCAGCGCCGCCCCCTTTCGAACATTGTCCGAGACCACCCACAAGTTGATACCGCGCGGATGGGAGATGTCATCGCGGATGCGCCCGACAAAAACCGGGTCCTGGTTTGCCGCCTCGGTGACCGCGGTCGGGTAACCACCGTCCTCGCGTTTGTCCATGACGGTCACACCAGGTGCCTTTTCGAGCAGCGCTCGCACCTCGGCGGCGGTGATTTTGCGACGGGTTTCGATGTGCACGGCTTCTGAATGGCCGAAGAATACCGGCACACGCACCGCGGTCGGGTTCACCTGGATACTCTCGTCTTCCATGATTTTGCGCGTTTCCCACACCATCTTCATTTCTTCCTTGGTGTAGCCGTTGTCCATGAAAACGTCGATATGGGGCAATACGTTGAACGCGATTTGTTTGGCGTACACCTCGGCCACGATCGGCTGCGCATTCAGTAAAGCAGCAGTCTGGGTCGCGAGCTCGGCAATGGCTTCTTTACCGGTGCCCGAAACTGCCTGGTAAGTACAGACATTGATGCGCTCGATGCCAACCGCGTCGTGAATCGGCTTCAAGGCGACCAGCATCTGAATCGTCGAACAATTGGGGTTGGCGATGATATTGCGGTTTTTGTAGCGCACCAGGGCACCGGGATTGACCTCCGGCACGATCAGCGGGATGTCCTCGTCGTAGCGAAACTGCGAAGTGTTGTCGATCACAACACAGCCCGCCGCCGCCGCGCGCGGCGCGTGGATTTTTGAAACCGTTGCGCCGGGCGAAAACAGACCAATGCGGACCTTGCTGAAATCAAAAGAATCGAGATCACGCACAACCAGCATGCGATCGCCGAAAGCTACCCGCGAGCCGGCTGAGCGCGAACTAGCAACCGCGTACACTTCGCCGACTGGAAACTTGCGCTGGTGAAGGATCGCCAGCATGGTCTCGCCAACGGCGCCGGTGGCGCCCACAACCGCGACGTTGAAGGTCTTACTCATACATCTAGCCTATTAGTTCTATTTCACGCTACTGCAGGGCGGCAATGACCGCCGTCGCCATTTCCCGCGTGCCCACCAAGCGACTTCCGACGGTCGCGATATCGGCCGTGCGCAGACCTTGCTCCAGCACCCGCGAGACGGCGCTGTCGACTTTGTTCGCGAGCAGCGCTTCGTCGAGCGTGTAGCGCAACATCATGCTCGCCGAGAGTATCGTCGCAAGCGGATTTGCGGCGTTCTTGCCCGCGATGTCGGGCGCCGACCCGTGAACCGGTTCGAATAGCCCCTTGTTCTTGGCGTCGAGTGAGGCCGACGGCAACATCCCAATCGAGCCCGTCAGCATGGAGGCCAAGTCTGACAGAATGTCGCCGAACATATTGGTAGTGACCAGCACGTCGAACTGCTTGGGCGCACGCACCAGTTGCATGGCGGCGTTATCGACATACATGTGCGATAGCTCAACGTCGGGATATTCGCCAGCCATGTTCTGCACGATCTCGCGCCACAACTCAGTGACCTCCAGCACATTAGCCTTGTCCACTGAACAGAGTTTCTTGTTGCGCCGACGGGCGATTTCGAATCCACGGCGAGCGATCCGGGCAATTTCATCCTCGTGGTAGGCGAGGGTATTAAAACCGCGACGCTTACCGTCGGGCAAAGTCTCGATGCCGCGCGGATTGCCAAAATAAATGCCGCTGGTGAGTTCTCGGATAATCATGAGATCAAGTCCTGAGACCACCTCTGGTTTCAAACTTGAGGCATCGGCCAACGCCGGAAACAACACCGCTGGACGCAAATTGCAGAACAAGTCGAGTTCCGAACGCAGCTTGAGCAGACCGCGTTCAGGACGTATCGAACGCTCGACCTTGTCCCATTTTGGCCCGCCCACGGCGCCGAGCAATATGGCGTCGGCAGAACGCGCGAGGTCGAGTGTTGAGTCAGGCAAAGCGGTGCCATGGGCGTCGATCGCGCAACCGCCCATGAGCGCCTGTTCAAGTTCACATTGAAAGCCGAAGCGCTCGCGCAGTGCGTCGAGTACCGCCTGTGTTGCAGCCATGATTTCAGGACCGATACCGTCCCCTGCGAGGAGGAGAATTTTGTGGGTCATAGCTGCGTCCCGAGGCGAAAAAAGGCCGCAAGGATACAGCAATCACCTGACCCCTTACAGCACGGCGCAGGTACGCTGATCTTTCCGGTTATACTGCGCCGCTCCACGGCAACCAGCCTTAGTCCCATGAATCCCGGATTGTCCGAACTCAAGCCCTATCCCTTTGAACAGCTCGCCGCGATTCGAGCACGGGTGCAGCCACCGACCGATCGAGTGTTGATCAACCTGTCCATTGGCGAGCCGCAGCATCCCACGCCACCGCGGGTGCACGAGGCTTTGATCGCGGCCTTGGCTGGCACCGCCCGATATCCCGCGACCCGCGGTCTAGGCGAGCTGCGTGATGCAATTGTCGCCTGGGCCAATCGGCGTTTTCACCTCGCTACCGGTCTGCTCGACAGTGAACGACACGTCCTGCCGGTGAACGGCACCCGCGAAGCTTTGTTCGCAATCGCGCAGTGCGTGGTCGCGGCGGGCAGCACCAAGAACACCGTCGTGATGCCCAACCCTTTCTATCAGATCTACGAAGGCGCAGCCCTGCTGGCCGGCGGCACGCCCTACTTCCTGCACTGTCCCGCAGACCGCGAATTTCGCCCCGACTGGGATGCCGTGCCAAACAAGGTGTGGGAACAGACGGCGCTCAT
>JANOXY010000014.1:0-5236 GCA_031418675.1 Pseudomonadota bacterium | reverse complement strand
GGCAGCGTGGTGACGGCAGGTAATGGCAACAACACCATCACCATCGGCGGTGATAACGATGGTAGCCACGACGACGACATCAGCACCGGCAGCGGTAGCGATTTGTTCAAGAGCATCGACGCGCGGGTGACGGCCCAACTGGCGATCAACGCCGGTGCTGGCAGCGACACCCTCGAAGTGACCGATGACGCATCGCTGACCGATGCCGATCTGACGCAGATCCGCGCGGTGGAAATCCTCAAGCTCAGCGCCGACGCCGGTGATGACCTGCAGGGCGTGACCTTGGGCAGCAATGCTGAGCTCGCGGATCTGACCACCATCGACGCAACGACCGCCGGGCCCGATGACGTTATCAACGTCAATGCCGCCAGCTTCGACAATGCCCTGATCATCAATAGTGGTGCGGGTGCCGATGTCATCACCCTGGGTAGTGGCGGTAGTACCGTCAACGCCGGCAATGGCGCCAACACTGTGACGGTGGGTGCGGCCAACGATGGGGTCAACGACGATGTCATTACCACCGGCAATGCCACCGACGTGATCAAGACCACCGATGCGCGCTTGACCAGCGAGCTGACAGTCAATGCCGGTGGCGCTGGCGATACGCTGGAGGTCACCACCGATGCCTCGGTCACCGATAGCGACCTCACCCTGATCTCGAATCTCGAAAGTCTGAAACTATCGGCCGATGCGCTGGACAACGCTCAGAGCGTGACCCTGGCCAGCGAAGCGGTGGGTGCCGGTCTGACCACGGTCGATGCCACCACGGCGGGTGCTACCGATGCCATCACCCTGGACGCGAGTGCTTTCACCAGCACCCTGACGGTCAATACCGGCGCCGGTGCCGATGTCATCACCCTCGGTGCCGGCGGCAGTGTGGTGAACGCCGGCAACGGTGACAACACCATCACGGTCGGCGCCGTCAACAATGGGGTCATTGACGATACGATCACGGCCGGTAGTGGTGCCGACCTGGTGCGCGTCAGCGATGCGCAGCTAAGCGCTAATCTCACCATTGCCGCGGGTACGGGCAGCGATACGTTGCTGGTCACGACCGACGCCAGCGTTCTGGACGCGGATCTGGCGGCTGTGTCTGCGCTGGAGATCCTCAAGCTTGGGGCTGACGCCGGCGACAACGCCCAGAGCGTGGTGCTGGCGGGTAATGCCGCTGCCGCCGGTATCACAACGATAGATGCGACCACCACCGGCGCCAACGACAACATCACCATCAATGCCAGCGGCTTCAACAATGCCCTGACTGTCACGACCGCCACTGGCGACGATCAGATCACCTTAGGCAGCGGCGGCAGCGTAGTTAACGCCGGCAACGGTGCCAATACCGTTACCGTTGGCGCCGCCAATGACGGTGTGAACGATGACCACATCACACTCGGCAGCGGCGACGATCGTATCTTCAGCAGCGATGCACGACTCTCCAGCCATCTTGTGATCGACGCCGGCGCCGGCAGCGATACCCTGCTGGTCACCAGCGATGCTTCGTTGCTCGATGCGGACTTCACCAGCCTCGACAACATCGAAGTGCTGGAACTGGCCTTTAATGCCGCCGACGACGCACAAAACATCGTGGTAGGCAGCAATGCGCTGGCGATGGGCCTCACGACGATTGACGGCAGAACTATCGGCTCCAGTGATTCGATCACCGTCGATTCCAGCGCCTTTACCGGCAGCCTGCGTATCGATCTCGATGGCGATCTCAACGTCATTACCCTCGGCACCGGTGGCAGTGATGTTTTGACACGCGGTGGCGACGACACGGTGACGGTCGGGGCGACCACCGACACCATCAATACCGGGCTCGGTATCGATCATATCAATGTCACGGCGACCACCATTGCGGCCACCATCGATGCCGGTGGCAGCACCGATGATCTCCTGCATGTGAGTGGTGGTGGCACGGCGGTGATGGGCAGCAATATCACGGGCATTGAGCGCGTGAACCTGGCGGTGGCGACCGATTTCACCGCCAATACAACCGCAGCGCTGCTCGTCAACGGTTCTTCGGGTAACGACATCGTGACGGCCGGTGCGGCGGACCAGGTGCTCACGGGCGCAGCGGGCGACGATGTGATGCGGGTCACCGACGCCCTGATGGTGGCGACCCTGACCTTGGACGGCGGTGCAGCGGCAACTGCCGACACCGTGGAAATCATCGATGACGCTTCGGTGAGCGACGTCGATCTCAGTCTGGTGTCGACCATTGAAGTGCTGAAGCTGTCGGCGGACGCTGTCGACAATGCCCAAAGTGTGACCCTGGCGGCGGAAGCCGCGGGCGCAGGCATTACCACGCTCGATTCGACCGCGGTGGCGGCGAGCGACGTCGTAACGATAAATGCCAGCGCTTTTGCCAACGCCCTGACCATCAATAGCGGGGCGGGCGTGGATGTGATCCTGCTCGGCACGGCCGGCAGCGCAGTTAATAGCGGTGATGGCGCTGACACCGTCACGGTGGGCGCCAACAACGCCGGCGTGAATAACGACAACATAAACACCGGTAACAGCGCCGATTTGATCGTGCTGACCGATGCACAATTGACGAGCAATTTGCTGGTGGCAGCCGGGGCCGACACTGACACTTTGCGCGTGACCAGCGATGCATCCATCGTCGATGCTGATCTCGCACAGTTGAGCGGCCTCGAAATTGTCCAGCTGTTTGCCGATGCAGGGGATAACGCCCAGGATGTGGTGCTGGCGGCCAACGCCGTCAGCGCGGGCATCACAAGTGTTGATGCCAGCACTGCCGGTGCCGGCGACGTGATCAGCATCGATGCGAGCGGCTTTGGCAATGCTTTGAGTGTCGTGACCGGCGCTGCCGATGACCTCATCGTGCTCGGTAGTGGTGGCAGCATAGTCACGGCCGGTGACGGCGCAAACAGCGTGACGATCGGTGCCGCTACCGATGCCATTAACGCCGGCAGTGGCAACGATCGCTTCAGTGTCGCCGACAGCAAGCTCGGTGCAACACTGACGATAGCCGCAAGCGGCGGCAGCGATACCCTGGAAGTGATCACCGATGCATCCGTAGCCGATGGCGATCTGGCCGCACTGACCGGCATCGAAATTGTCGAGCTGAGTGCCGATGCAGCAGACAATGCGCAAAGTGTCATTCTCGCGAGCAGCGCGCTGGCCATGGGAGTGACCACGGTAGACACCACCGCGGTAGGCAACAACGACGCCGTCACGATCAATGCTGCGGCTTTCAGCGGTGTCCTGACCATCAGCAGTGGTGGCAGTGCCGACACCGTGCTGCTGGGCAGCGGCGGCAGCGTGGTGAATGTCGGTGACGGCGATAACTTCGTGACGGTTGGTGCGGCCAACGATGGCGTGGTGCATGACGACATCACGGGCGGTAACGGCGTAGATACCATCAGTGTGAGCCATGCGCGCTTCACCAGTGCACTGGTGATAGCAGCCGGTGCGGGTAATGACCGACTGAACATGACCGATGACAGCGCGGTCATCGATGCCGATTTCACTCAGGTCACGGCCATGGAGGCCTTGTTCCTGATCGGCAACGCAGCGGACAACGCGCAGAGTGTGGTCATCGCGTCCAATGCGGCTGCGGCAGGCCTGACCACTATCGATGCGGGTTCTGCTGGTAGTAACGATGTCATCACCATCGATGCGAGTGCCTTCGCCAATGCACTCACCATCGTCACCAGTGCCGCGGCAGACGTCATCACCCTGGGCAGCGGTGGCAGCGTGGTGGATGCCGGTGCCGGCGATAACATCATTACGGTCGGGGCCGCCAATAACGGTGTGCAGGATGACGACATCACCACCGGCGGCGGTGCGGATCTAATTAACATTACCGATGCACAGCTCAGCAATCATCTAATCCTCGCCACAGGCAATGGTGTCGACACGCTTGTGCTCAGCACCGACGCTTCGATAACAGATGCCGATCTGACCCAGATCGCCGGCCTCGAAGTTATCAAGCTGAGCGCTGACGCCGGCGACAACGCCCAGAGTGTGACGCTCGCCGCCAACGCGACGGCGGCCGGGGTGTCCACGGTCGACCTGAGTCTGGTCAGTGCCGACGATGCGGTGACCATCGATGCGAGTGCCTATACGCAGAACCTCACCGTGGTCCTGCACGCTGGTGTGGACAATGTGACCCTCGGCACGGGTAACGACACCCTGCTTGGCGGTGTCAGTGCGGGTGACAGCATCAACCTTGGTGCGGGCAACGATGCATTTTCATTGACCGTACTGGCAGCGGTGACAATCGATGCTGGTATTGATCTGGATACAATGGTCATCGGGCTAGGTGCCGGTTCGCGGCAGATAGATTTTTCCAATCTTGTCGATCAACTAAGCGGCGCTGGCACCTATCTTAACTTCGAGAATCTGTCGGCGGCGGAAGCCAATGGCCAGTTATCGGTGATCGCAGGTGATGCGACGACCAGCGTTACGACCGGTAGCAAGATTGATCAGGTTGATGCGGGTTTTGCCGACCAGGGTGTCAGCATAACGACCGGTGCATCGGGTGACGCAGTGATAGGCAGTGCCCATGGTGACACCATAGACGCTGGCAGCGGTGACGATTCCATCACCGGTGGTGACGGTAACGACACGCTGACCGGCGGTCAGGGCAGCGATACCTTTGTCTTTGACACGCTGCTTAATGCCAGCACTAATGTTGATACCCTGAGCGATTTTGATAGCGGTAGTGATGTGTTTGATCTGCGGCTGGATATCTTCAGCACCCTGCAGTCAACCGACGGTGTGCTGAACGCTAACAACTTCAAATCTGGCGCCGGTGCCGGTGCCGTCGCCACCAGCTCCGCCCAGCACATCATTCTCGACACCACTTCGGGTTCGCTGTTTTACGATGCGGACGGCAGCGGCGCTATCGCCCAGATTGAATTTGCACGCCTAGGCGGCGCGCATCTGGCGGTGGCCACGGATTTTGGTGTGAGCTAGCGGCGGCGGTCCCCCGCGCTGCTGAAACCCGGCCAAGCCTGTGGGCTTGGCATTGATGCCTGTCGTCGCGCACCTCGATTCGGACCCGCGCTGCGGCTATCCTCTGTCGCACTGACCATCCAATGCACAGGGCACCCAACATGAGCAATCTCCGCCACATCCGTCCGGCCGGCCTGGCCAATGCTCCCACCTACACGCACGTTGTCGGCGCCCGAGGTGCCGAGACGCTATATATCGCTGGACAAGTCGCGATGGATGCAAGCGGCAAGACCGTCGGCGTCGGCGATCTCGC
>JANOXY010000013.1:0-12398 GCA_031418675.1 Pseudomonadota bacterium | reverse complement strand
AGCTTCCTGGGTGAAGTACTGCGAATTGTTGAGATCGAACTTGAAGCGGTGGCCGACGGTGAGAGTGCACCCTATGAGGCGGCCATGAAGCTGGTCGAGGACGAACGCTCAGCGCCCTAACAGAGGCATCACCTCGGTGCCAAAACGCCGGATCCCGGTCTCAAAATCTGGCCAGCTGAACAGCATGCCGTCGATGCCGGTGGCAGCGCCGATGTCTGCGATCTGGCGCGCCACAGTCGTGGGAGAGCCCAGCACGACGGGGATCCCCATAAAAGCCATGTTGCCTTCTTCGATACTCTGTTCGAGGGCTGCCTTGAGCTGATCACTGGTGCCGGCCGCATTGGTGTCGAGGCTTGCACTGGCGAGAATATTCGCCAAGGCGCCGTGGTCAGCACGCGCGATGATGTCCTGTCCCAGTCGTACCGCCTCGTCGTCACTGTCGGCCACCAGCATGTGATAGAGCGCGTAGATGCCTACCGTGCGTCCGCTGCGACCTGCGCGGGCCTTGATGTCGATAACCCCGGGGATCAGGTTCGATTGGCCAGTCATGACAAACTGGTGATCGGCCAGGTCGGCGACGAACTGCTTGCCGCGCGGCGACTGGCCCGCGCATACGATGGGAATATGTCGTTGTGGTTGTGGGTAGACCACGCAGTCATCGAGCTGAAAAAACTCGCCGTGGTGGGTACAACGTCCCTCGGTCCACAGAGTCTTCAGAATTGCCAGGTACTCACTCGCGTATTCATAGCGACGCTCGTAATAAGCATCGCCCGGCCATAGGCCCATCTGTGCATACTCGGCACGATTCCAGCCAGTGACGATATTGAGTCCGCAGCGACCCGCACTGATCTCATCAATGGTTGCGACCATGCGCGCGACCACGGCCGGATGCTGACTCAGGATCGAAATCGACGGATAGAGTTCCACCCGTTGTGTCGCAGCGGCCAGCGCTGCCATCAGAGTGAACGACTCAAGGCAGGCATCCCAATAACCGGTACTGCCACCGAAACCACGAAACTTCATCATCGACAATACGAAGTCCAGACCTTGTCGCTCGGCTTCCTGGGCGATAGCCAGATTGTGCGCATAACTTGGCGCGTACTGCGGGCTACCCGCCGATGGGATATAACCATTGCTGCCGTTGGGCAGGAATACTCCGAACTTCATCTTGCCTCCACGACGGCGCGCGCCCTGCTTTGATGGTTTACGGCTTGACCCCGTGCAGACAGCGCGGTCCCAGCTCGCTTCAATCGCGAAAATACTGTGACGATGGTGCAAACGGACGACAGGGCTGCGCCCTCATTTTGTTGCGTACCACACCAATAAGCTCGACAGGACCCCCGTCAGCAGGCCGACCGAGGCACCTTCGATGATGCCCCGCGTGCGCGCTTTGGCATTGGCACGGGCAAGCATTCTAGAAAAGGATTCTTCTGGAACCTGCAGCAGCGTTTCTGCCGTTACTTTGTCCTGTTCCAGTTGTTTTACCGACTCCCGTAAGCTTTGCGCCTCTTTTTTGTTGTCCTGCGCTTCGCGCTGCAACTCGGCCACAGCCTCGGCCGCTGCGGTGAGATCGGCTTTGATCTGATCCAGTCGCGCGATTCTTTCATCGACCGTGGCCGGATCGAGTGCCTGAGTCAGATCCAACTCGTAACGAAGAAACGGCAGGCTGACGGACACCTTCGAGTTCTTCTTGATCGCGTCGATCACGGACTGTATCTGAGACATCTGCTGGTCCTACCGCCTATCTCGCGCCGGCGTCAGGTCCAGGACAGTTTCCTCCGTCCGCCTGTCGGCGATATTTCAATGCCACCCGCGCGAATGATTGACGATGCACATCGATCGAGCCATCGCCCCTTAGGCTTCAATGGGACTGGGCACCACTCACGTAGACATACAGTTCCTGGAATCGGTCTGCGCGCAATCGCCAAAAAGCCGTGTTCTCGAAAACCGAACGCACACCGTCATTTGCAACTAACTCTTCAATATAGCTAGCGGCGATACGACCGTTTTTTGCATCCACGGTGCAGTTAACGTTTTTATGGGCAATGCGCGAGTGGCGCGCAAATAGATCCGCAAACATTCGACGCACACTCGCCGTGCCCTCGTGCAGCGCAAAAGACGTTTGTACGGTGACTAGTGCGCAGTCGTGGAAACATGCCAGTGTCCCATCGAGATCCTTACGGTCAATATTTGCGAAATACCGGGTAAGCACGAGCTCGACCAGCTGCTGGCGATTTAAGTTTGTTTGATATTGCATGGGCTACCCTCGTGACCTTGGGTCTCACTACTTCAAAAGATTATCGCCGCTCATGTAGACATACACGCGGTCAAATTTGCCATCGAGCAAATAGAACCGATTGCAGTTCTCATAGCGCAGCTCCTGGCCGCTGGCATGGGGCGTGACTTCGACGGAGAACTGAGAGCAGATAGCCTGGCCCTCGATGTCCACGGTGTGCACAAAATTGCCGTGCCATATGCGGCTGTGTGCATCAAACAAGCTTTCGAACATTTTTTTTATGCCGATCTCACGTCCGCGATGCTCAGTGTTGCTGGTCATTTCTTTCAGGGTGGCATCGGCATGGAAACAATCAAGCACACGCTGCAGATCTTGTTTGTCCACCGCGTCGAAATAGCGTTTTGTGACGATATCGACGTAGTACTCATAAGCAAGTTGAGACATGGTGATAGCTCCGCAATGGATGCGATTAACGGCCGGCCCGCGCCAAGACCATGGCGTCGTTCGGCATCTGTGGCGAGGGAAAGGCGCGTTTGCTATGGGAAACGCCGAGCTCCAGCATCATCTCGCACATTTTGTATGCAACCTGCCCAGGATTGATAACGGGGACCGGCAGCACACTTTGCAAATAATCCGCCGATTGATGCATGGTCGTCGAACCCAGCACGATCACATCCGCACCATCCACCTCAATTGCTTGGCGCGCCTGTGCTTCGAGCTTCTTGAAGACGACTTCCTCTTTGCCCGCCAGCAGTTCGGCCAAATCAGGGCGGGTCTGAATAGAGCGCAACGAGACACAGCGCTGTTCGAGCCCGTACTCTTTTAGAATTTTTGTATAGAGCGCGAACCATTCGTCCCACATCGTCAGAATCGAAAATTTATGACCGAGACACAATGCAAAATGCAATGACGCGAGACCAGGCCCTACGACAGGTATCTTAAGCCGGGATCGCAGTGCATAGAGACCCGAATCGCTGACGGTGTCGATGCACACTGCATCAAAACCCTCTTGTTCCGCCAGCAGGCCCGCTTCGAACACACTCATGTCCATCAGCTGCGTATCGTAGTAGCTGTCACCGAGTGCGGCGCCCCAGCTCACGGCAGCAAATTCAACCTGGAAATTGGCGTGGATAAGTGTGGCCGGTAGTTGCGCGGCGCGCTTCGCGACGCCCGCGGCATCCATGGGGATCGGGACGATGATTTTAATCCGCTTCATGGGGGTCCTCGACGAGCAGTGCTGCGTCGTTTTTACCAGTGCACCAGGTGACACCCGCGAATTGTACACAGCAGATGCTCACTGTACGCTAGGCTTCTCGCGCACCTTCAGGAGAAGCCGATGGCCTTCGTCAATGATCGCGGCTGCCGGCTGTGGTATCGCATCGCCGGACACGGCGAGCCCTTAGTGCTGACCGGCGGCTTTGGCCTGTTGCACGACCAGTACGAATTTGTGGTGCGCGAGCTGGCCCGGCATTTCACGGTCTTGGACTGGAATTATCGCGGCGCAGGCCTGTCCGATCGCAGTTGGCCCGGCCGCACGTTTAATCTGGATCGCTGGGTTGATGATCTCGATGCGATCCTCGAACACCTGGGATGGCATGACGTCGCCCTGTGGGGCACTTCCACGGGATCGCCAGTTTCGATTCGCTATACCGCGCGCTATCAAAAGCGTGTACGCGCGCTTATCACCTACCCCATGTTCAAAGCCGACGTCGGTTTTCGCGCGGCATTTAACTCTTTTCAATCCGTCGCCGAGACCTTTGGCTATCAGGCGCTCGCGGCACTGACCTCGTGGATCGGCTGCGCCTCGCAGAATGTGCTGACGGCACGCGGCGGCAAGATTGCGAAGTGGGAAGAGGCCTCGTTCAAGCGAAATTTCGCCATCGAGAACTTGAATGAAACGATGGCGATCTTCGCGAACAATGATCTGACCGGGGATTTGAAGAAAATTAAAGTACCCACCCTGGTACTGCTCGGCGATTCAGGCAACCTCGGCGCGACGGCAGCGGGTGTGCGCGCACTTCTCGACGAGTTTTGTCGGCGAGTTCGTCACGCGAAGGTCCAGACCATTCCGCGCGCCGGCGGCACCTACTGCATGATAGAAGAACCGGCTGCAACCGCTGCTGCCGTTATTCGGTTTCTGAACACATTGCCGACTAAACCGGGCGCCGGTTCGCTACGACGATGACCACAAAAACGCCTAAGGCCGACGACAAGGTCACCCGCACGCTCGCAACTTATGCGGCCAATACGCGCTTTGCACAGTTGCCCACCAATGCGGTCGCTGCGGCCAAGCTCGCGGTCCTGAATATCATCGCTGCAGCGCTCGGCGGCGCACAGACGCGCATCGGCGCCCTGCATACGACGCTGGCGCGAGAAATCGGCGGTGGCGTCAAACAAGCCACCCTCATCGGCGACGGCGCACGGGTATCGCGCCCCATCGCAGCTTATGCAAACGGTAGTCTCGCCTTTGCCCTCGACTACGAAGATGTCTGTCAATATGTCATTCACGCCGGACCGATCGTCATTCCCGCGGCCCTGGCACTTGCCGAAGCGCAACACAGTAGCGGCAAAGATTTTTTGACCTCGGTCGTGCTTGGCTACGAAGTGGGCACACGCATCGGGCGCGCCATGCAGCCTAGCCCGGCGCGTGGCGCGCAGGTATGGGGCCAGCAGTACACCCCGTTCGCGGCCTGCGTCGCCGCCGGTCGTTTGTTGCGCTTGACGCCGGTCGAAATGGATGTGGCTTTTGGCATTACCGGCACCTACGCCCCGGTGCCCTCGGCCTACAAATATTTTGGTCTGGTCGCCGAAACACGCCCGATGCGCGAAGCAAAACTCGGTTGGGGTTGGATGTCCATGGCTGGCGTGGTGGGCGCACTGTCAGCGCAAGCTGGTTTTCGGGGTGGCCATGGCATTCTGGATGGCGCTGAAGGGTTCTGGATCATGGCGGGCTCCGATCACTGCGACTTTGCGCAGATGACCCAGGGCCTGGGATCCGAATGGCTGATTCTTGGCACTGATTACAAGCTGCACCCATCGATTGCGTGGAGCCATCCCCCGATCGTCGCGCTCAGACGCTTGATGCACGAGCACGCGATCAAACCGCGCGAGGTGGTTCGCGTGCGCGTATGGAATGTCGGTGTGAGTCGCATCGCGGACTACGCGCCCGAGGGCGCCGTCGATGCGCAGTTTTCATTGCCGTTTGCGGTAGCGACTACCCTGCTCGGTGAACCGCTCAGCCCTGCACTGTATAGCGACACGGTGTTACGTAGCCCACGTGTTCGGGCGATGCTGAAGCGCATAGAGTGTGTGCCCGATGCCGCCATGGACCAGGATTGGTTTCAAGGCAACCGCATGCGCACACGTGTCGAGGTCGCGTTGAGCGGCGGGCGCACGGTTAGCGCGACTGCCATGTTTCCCGGTGACAAGCCCGTATACGGCCTCGAGCAAGTGATAGAAAAATTGCACGCGATGGCGGGCGGGCTATTGCGCGCATCGCAGTTGGACAAAATCGTCGCGACCGTCGAGCAGCTGGAGAAGGTCCCCGATATGGCGGTCCTTGCAAGATTGCTGTGTCCCACCGGGCGCAAGCGCGTCGCGACGTCAAAATCTGCGCGCCGCAAATAGACGATAGGTAGCCTTGTAGCATCGCGCGAACGGCAGCATCACGCGGTGGTGGCGCTAAAACGCTGCCATGGCGCTTGATGATCGCCCCTTATGCAGGTTCCGCAGCAAGCACCTGTTGTCCGAACTCGCTCAAGCCATACACCCCGCGCGCGAGCCGCTCGAACCAGCCGTAGTGGTTGGCATGCATGAGACGCGCCGCACCGATGACCCCGCTGGCCTTGGCGACAATCGCGGCCTTGGTCGGACCGTTGGCAGCCAAAAACGCTGCACAGCGCAGCGCATCCTGGCGGTAAGCGGTCATTCGCTTGATGCCCGTGGTGCCGCCAATGTTGGGGTCGCCGGAACGGCGCGCAAACTCGCGCAAAAGCTGCCCGGCCTTGGCGGCATTTTTGCGCGGGGCATAGGGGCCGGGATCCAGATGGGCCTCGACAAAAATAGCGCGACCGACATGCACCGCCAGCAGGCCAAGCCCCAGTCGGCGGCAAAGCCGGGTGATGTCCTTATAGCGCGCACTCCAGCCTTTGGGGCCATAGGGCACGGCCAGATAGACGTGATCAAACAAGGTTTGCCGCTCCACCCCTTGCAGGACGAGCGCCAGGGAAAAACTGGTTTTCAACTCGACCACGACAGGCACTTCGTCGCCGCGCCGGGCCAATACGTCGAGATGGCCGATCTCGGATTTGACCTCATAACCCTGCGCCTCAAGAAAAGCTTTGATGACGGGATAAAGGTCGGCTTCTTTCATGCGGCTTGAGTCGCGTTTCAGGTATCAAATGAGTTCATGAAATGCCGCACTTTGTGGCAATGGGCAGATGGGTCACACCGTCGCCTATGTGTTAGTCGGTGACGATATTCTTCGGCACGCAGCCGGAGGGCTGCAACAATCGCCTGGAGAAGCGTCTGGCCTGGTGACTACTTGAGGTATCCAGCAACGGGAGTAGTCCTCGTTTTACAAGGGCCGCATAAATCTTCTATAGCCGGCTGGTATGCGTGACATTGACAGTGATGGACGTGAAGCGCCATCCAGCCTCGGTCTTGACGAACGTATCCGTATAAACACCCATCTGCACGAAGAAATCGATCACGGACCGGTCCTCGGGCCGACGCACGCGCGACAAGCAGTGCAGATAGAACGTCCCCGTTGCGGTCCGCCCATCCTCGGCGATGGTGATGTGGGGTGCGGTCACGTAGTGCAACACGGTGACCACCGACTCGGACAGTTCCTGGAAAAAATCACAGATCGCCTGGTGACCTTGAAATTCTCCATAACCATTGGCCGCCCATGTGCCGTCGGGAGCGAAGATAGCGCGGAACCCCGCGAGGTTATAACCGCCGTCGCAATAGCGCGCATAGCTATACTTCAGTTGCTCGATCTCGCGCAGGTTTTCCAGCAACGCAAGCCGCTCTTCCACTGTCATGGGTTTTCGCTCCTCGGTCGTTCCTGATGCTTTCTCTTTGTTCTTCGTTCGTGGCAAACGCAAAAATCGAACTCAGCACCTGGTTATGCCCTCGCTTCGTTGCGCCGTTCGTGGGACTGCTGACCTACCAGAGAACAGGTCCGCTCCTCGGCCAGCATTCTACGTCGTCGATAAACGGTGCGAGGTTTTGGGTACACAGGGAATGTCACCGCCCGTCTCGGCACGATGGAAGGTCGCGGCTGGTTTGCTTCCGCGAACTCGAATTTTTCCAACCGGACCAAGTAGCGTGATCCGCGGCTGTATACCTTACACGCCGCCATCGTGATCCCAGCACCGCATCCTGCGGGCAAAAAATTCGCGCGAGTCGAGGTCTGGAGCGTCAACATTGCTACGCCTGGTTCGCCCTGAATATCGTAGAGGCTTGTTTCATGCCACCTCGACCAGGGGCGGCGGTGGCGGCTTCTTGACCTCGTAATCGCAGCGCTTGATGTCTCCCAATGTCCACATACGCTTGGGCTCCAGCGCTGGCTGCGCGATGAGCGTCTGACCGTCTTCACGCACAAAGCCCATATCGCGCGTGACTTCCGATAGTTCGTAACCGTCATAACGATCGAGGAATGTCTGGAAGCCCTGGTAGCGAACAGGTTCTTTGAAGAATATCTCCTGGCAACCCTCGGAGCAGAAGGTGAACAACTGGCCGGCGTGCATACACGAACGCCCTGAGTTGGCGTTGGGCAAAGGGAAGATAGTCGGCAATTGGCAGACCTGACAGAAATTGGGCAAACCACCCATCTCTTTCAGTACCAAAGCCTGGTCGGCAGGCTCAGTGCAACGATTGTAGGCTTCCCAGAAGGCGCCATAGTTTGCGTACCATCCGGGATATTTCTTTTCGAACCAATCCATGTCGGCGCTGGTCATGCCGTCGTAACGGTGGAAAAAAACCGGCCAGGCGCCAAACAGATAGACCGCGGCAGAGTGGGAAAGATGGTCCTGGTCGGAAATCATCCTAGTCAGATGTTTGGGTGCCTTGATGCCGTATTTTTCGAGCTTTTGATAGAAGCCGCCATAAAACTCGTCGAACACCCAGCGCATGTTCATTTCCTTGGCCGACTCTTGCCGCTTGGTGACAAAATAATCGGTGAACAGATTGATTCCGACACTCAAACTTGTATGGATACGCCACGACCATTTATCAAGCGCCTGCTGGACGAGAGGAACATTGCGATCGTCCTGCAGCAGGGTCGCGAAGGTTGCCCAACCATTGGCCATATGCCGGGCTTCGTCCGACTGGATAGTGAGCATGGTGGAGGCCATCATCTTGTCGCCATGGGCCGCGGCGGCGGTCGACAAGCCGACAAAAAAAACATTGGTATAGGCGGTTTCGACGAACATCTGCAGGCCGAGCGAGGTTTCAACCGGGTCACAGGTCAACAGATCTTCGAGCATCGAGCGAAATATACCGCCACCGACACTGGTGCCTGCCGCACGCATGGCGATGTCGTAACCCGCCGGGTCGCGCCAGCTGCGCATGTGGTGGCGCAGCGTATTGGTTTCGAGCTGTGAGTGTCGGACTTCGTCCAGGCTTTGCATCATGTAACCCTGGCGCAACTCCATCGGCGCAACGCTGCGCACCATGCGCCCCATCTGGCGGGCGGCGGAGTACTCAATGCCCGGTAGATTGGAGAGCGCGAACTTCATGCCCTCCATCCACCGCGCGTCGGGTTGCGCATCGCTCAAGCGACTCGACGCTTCCAAGATCGCGTAGTGGCGATTGTCCTTCTCCTGCTCACTCTGAAAATACTCGCGAACGAAGGTCTTAAAAGGGTCGACTGGCTTGAGTCCTTCCAGATGGAAGCGGGTTTTTTCAGTCAGCTTCTGATCCTGACGGATATAGCTTGGATCCCAATCGATAGACTTCACACGATCGTAGGCGGCGGAAAGCGTGTCACTCATGATTCTGTTCTCGTGCTCTGGTGTTGCCAACGTTCAATCCGCTAGCGCTTCTTTGATGGAAACGCATTTGTCACTTACTTCAACCTGGCCCGTATAACTCACTAACACCACCAGCAAGGTGGGTACGTCATAAGGGCGGCCGAGCTCTTCGGCGATGGTCGCAATGTTCAAATTCAAGCGCCGTTCGTTGCTGATGGTGAGATATGCTCCGTGGTCTTCCAGAACAGCGTCGGGGTTATCAATGCAGGCGGCTTCAGCAATCGCCGAGGCTTCTTCGCCGGCCATGAGTTTGACGCTGACACGGGTTGACTCGATGAGCGTCCCGCCGCTCATGCCGGCACCTGCGACCCATTCAGTCCACAATCGAGCAGGAGCTGCTGCCATTCGTGGACCACCGTGCGGCGCGCAGCGGCGAAGCTCTGCACAGGTACGTCCAGGGCTTCAAACAACGGTGCTATTGCGTCGCAGGCACTCATCACCTGCGGCGTCCAAGTGGCAAGCCAGTCGTTCATGACATCTACGTTGCCGCCATCCTGGGCGAGTAAAAAGCGCACGAGCGCACTGGCCGCCGCTTGGCGTGGCACACGGTCCTTTTCTGCACCTTGGGCAATCACCGAGGTCACGGGGTCGCCGTGGCGGGGCGCCGAACGTAACACCAGTTCGCGGTTGAAGAGCGCCGCGAACAGCGGCTCATAGATCAGGTTGATGACAAAATTGATCTCGCCCCAATCGCGCGACGCCATCAGGTATTCGATCACGCGGCGGGTGGGCTGCCATAGCGGGGAGTCCAGCCACAGCGTTTTGCATTGACCCTCGTTGTAGGTGGGCAGTGCTGTCTCTAGCGCCATGCCATAGAGCGCGATGTCTTGTGCATGACGATCTTTCTCCAGCCCTTGAAACAGAAGTGGCCCCGCCACCACGTCCGATAGCGCCTCGCGTTGGGCATAACTCAGCGCCATGAATAAGCCATATTCCGGAAACCGATAGGCGGCGTAATGGGTGGCCAGAAATTCCTGCCAGCGCGGTAACATGCCTTGGAACAAGTGCGCTCTTTGGGCGCCCTCCACGGCCTGGGTAATGGCACTACCGGTGGCAGCCTGGCGGGTGACATAGGGCCGGAACCAATCTTCGGCCGGGTCGCGATAGTCCCACCAGTTCTGTGCTTTGAGCCTGGTCGAGCTTTCGTCCCACGGCGCGCGGCCGTTCGAGTCGCGATTGAACCAGCCCTGCACCGCGAAGTTCTTGGGATCCCATTGACTGTGAAGCGTCACTTCCTCGTATTGTGTCGCCCGCCGTTTGGCTGGCTCGAAATAACGAAAGGGGATGATTTTGTGGCGAGACGGCGCTTGGCTCATAACCTGACCCTTTGGTGTTGATTCCAATTGAAAAACGGCAGAAACCGCTGGCCGTGCCATTACAGGCGGCAAACGTCGTGATCACGCGATTGCCAAAGGGAGCGCGCTGCGCGAACAGAACCGCGAGCGCAGAGCAGTCCGCTCTTAATGACAAAATACTCCGATAGAGACTAAACTGGCGATGCACACACCGTCAACCGCTATTGCGAAAATTCTCGATGGCCTCTATTGAAGCCCCGCGTGGGCGCCGCACCCGTCTCGCCCCTGAACAGCGCAGCGCACAGTTGCTGGACAGTGCGATCAAGGTATTTGCGCGTACTGGTCTGGCCAGCGGTGTCCATGCGCAGGTTGCCACTGAAGCGCAGGTCGCGGTGTCGACGGTATTCCTCTATTTTCCAAATCGCGAATCCCTGGTTGATGCGGTTATCACTGAGATAGACCGTTACCTGGTGCAACTGGTGGCCAATATCGCGAACACCCAACAACCCGCCGTCGACAAGCTGCGCGCGATCCTGCATGAATTCTCAGTGACCGTGGATAGCGCTCCTCACTACATCAAGATCTGGCTGAATTGGAGTACCGACGTCGATGACGTTACATGGACCCGTTATGTGGACTTCCAGGACCGCATCATCGGCGCGTTCAGCGACATCATTGCGTGTGGCATCAAGGCGGGTGAAATCGTGACAGACGTGAACCCCTTACTCGGTGGCCATCTGGTGATGAGCGGCGGACATATGCTGGCGCAAATGAAATTTCGCGGACGCAGCCAGGCTGAAGTGGACGAGTTCGCGCAGGTATTGCTGCGGGGTGCGGTGCCCCAGCGGTCGCTGCGACCGCATAAACGAAGTAGTTCTCGCCCTTAGAACAATAGCGCTCGCGTCCTGGGCCAGGCTAAGTTCACGCCAGGTATTACGAGCTCATCACCCGCCTGACTCAACCGGGCGGCTTGTAATGCGCACCCAGCAGCACACCAAGCATGCGACACGGTTCACTCCAATGGTTGTGCCAGGCGTGTTTGGTCGCGCTCTGCACGACCAGGTCACCAGCCTTCAACGCTGTTCTGGAGCCGTCGTCGAGTTCCAGTTCGACACGACCAGACAGGATGTAGATGAAATCGATGGTCGCCGAACGATGCATGCCCGGCACTTCAGGATCCATCACCTCCAGCAAACCAGGAAAATCCTCCGCCAACCGCCGCGCGGCGCTGGGATCAGCGTGGTCGGGAGCGGCGGCGGAATCGGGGCCTATGGTGAATTCCGCGATGCGGAATCCACCGACCGGCGCGAACCAGTTTTTGTAAACGGGCTGCGCACCGGCGTCGGGATAGTGCATGACCGCATCGGAACCCCAGAGCCGGTTCAGCTCGATGTTTGGCATGCCGGGCAGGGCGACACCATTAACCAGCTCATCGCTGGCGATAACCGACAGGCCGGCGGCGTTGTGGCCTGTGACCACGCGTCTGAAATTGGACATTGCGCAGACTCCGGAGGAAAGACTGATGGGCTGTGATTCTACGGCCAAAGCGAGTGCGCTGTGCGACGATACACCGTCACAATGGCAGCAAAACCGGTCGAGTTCGCTGTCGCGCTAAATCCTGACGCGGGCATGTAGGTGCGAATTTATTCGCACATTCAACGCCCGGTAACCGCGTAGCAGTACGCTATCTAGTGTCCGTCCAGAAACGGCAGCGTATTGATCGGTAAGAAAAATATCTGCGGCGAGGGATCGAAACCTCCGGCGGGTCGTGATCTAATGGGATCTCATACCACTGATTTTCCAGTCAATCAGCAACACCGCAGGAGGGGG
>JANOXY010000012.1:0-12933 GCA_031418675.1 Pseudomonadota bacterium | reverse complement strand
GCAGCGGACGGCCCATCGACAGCTTGGTGCGAAGTTCGTCCACAACAAGTATGTCAACGGCTCCGCGGCGGATAATTGCGAGCTGCTGCTCGATAGAGAGACTGGATGCGATATCACTCATGAAGCGGTATAGGCCCTGATCTGAAAAATGTTAAGAAACGTTGACGTAACAAAATTATGACGTTATTTTCCTGGCCCAAGCCCTACTGCCCGCCCAAACCAGAACAATATTCATGAAGTATCTTGGGATGACAAGAAGCTGGCGTTTTCTCTCGGTACAGGCCTCACAACTTCCGCAGATCCGATCGTTGGCATTTCTAGTTCCAACGACATTCGCGGTATTGGCTATCCAACAATCCACCCATTTGGCATCTAAGGTGGATGTACCCACTGTCCAGCACCAAATCGGTATCGCGTTAGCAGAGCACAAATCAGCAGCACTTGAAGACGCGTATCGAATGTTCGGTCGGCTGCCATTCGAGCCCGACCCAATCGCATATTCCCCGGACACGGCGTCCACACTTAATGTGGCAACCATCGCCAGTAGCGAAACACCGTTAGGCGGTTCCCCCTCAGAGCACTCGTGGGTCGATGTCACAGTAGCCCCGAAGGACAATTTATCGCTGATTTTTTCGCGTCTCAAGCTGCCATCGGCGGACCTCCACGAAATAATTGCCTTGGGTAAGGCGACAGCGCCGCTCAAAGAGCTACGGCCCGGGCAAACCTTGCGGTTTCGTCTTCACGGTACATCGATTGAGGAAATGGTACTTGAGCTCGACCAATTGAACTCACTTAGTATTGAGCGAAATGACACTCGCTTTGTTGCGAGAGTCCATTCAATCGAGCCGGATATCAAGGTAACCGCCGCGACGACCTCGATTACGCAGTCGCTTTTCGTTGACGGCCAGAAAGTAGGGCTATCCGATGCGGTGATCATGAAACTGATAGATATTTTCGGATGGGATATCGATTTTGCCCTTGATTTGCAACCCAACGACCACTTTAGCGTCATCTACGAAGAAGTTTACAAGGGTGAGCAATTGGTCAAACAAGATCGCATTCTTGCAGCTGAGTTCGTCAATCAAGGCAAACGCATGCGCGCGGTCTTGTACAGCGGCTCAGATGGTCGCTCTTCTTATTACTCGGACAAGGGCGAGGCCATGCACAAGACCTTCTTGCGCACACCGGTAAAATTTACGCGCATTAGTTCTGGATTTACTCTAGCTCGCCGTCACCCCATCCTTAATACCATTCGTGCTCACCGCGGTGTGGATTACGCCGCACCGATGGGCACCGCGGTGCGAGCCACAGCCGATGGAAAGATCGCGAATGTCGGGAACGGAGCGGGCTATGGCAACATGGTCGAGATACGCCATGGCGATAGCTACAGCACCTTGTATGGGCATCTGTCGAGATTCGCCCGGGGCCTCAAACGCGGCAGCTCAGTTGACCAGGGGGAAATCATCGGCTACGTAGGTCAAACCGGTCTGGCGACCGGGCCGCACTTGCACTACGAATTCCGCATCAACGGCGTCCACCGTGACCCGCTCAAAGTCGTCCTTCCGCGGCTACCGATTGAGAAGCGCTATATGGCGGATTTTCGCGAGCGCGCCGCACCGCTGTTGAACCAACTCGATGTCCTGGTCGCGAAACACGACAACACACATACGACCTATATCGCGCAATTAGACTCGAATAAATATCTGCAAGCGGCCGACAGCAATTCTCCCAATTGAAGCGCGCGCAACCTGTTTCTGTTGATTCTCACCTCTACCTTGGACTGATTTCTGGCACCAGCATGGATGGTGTCGATGCGGTCCTGGTAGAGATCGGCAGCAATGGGCTGCGCACCCTCGGTGGGCTCACCCATCGCTATCCTCAGCATCTCAACGCGACGCTCCATTGTGTCATCGCGCCGGACGCACGGCTCAGTTTGCATGAGCTTGCGTCGCTCAACGTCGAAGTGGGTGAGTGTTTTGCACATGCCGCAGCGTTGTTGCTGGCAACGCTCAAAGTGCCGTCAGCGGAAGTCACTGCTGTAGGGAGTCACGGTCAAACGCTGCACCACGCGCCACGCACCGCCCACCCCTACAGCATTCAGATCGGCAGCCCAGCAGTGATTTCCGCTCGACTCGGACTCACTACCGTGGCCGATTTTCGTTCGATGGACATCGCATACGGAGGCGAAGGCGCGCCACTGGTGCCAGCGTTCCACGAATGGTTGCTGCGCAAACCTGGCGAGAATCGCGTAATCGCCAACATCGGCGGCATTGCCAATATCTCGCGCCTACCTGGGCAACTATCCGAATCTATCGTGGGATACGACACCGGCCCTGGCAATTGTTTGATGGACGCTTGGTGTAAGCGCCATCGTGGGCTCGAATATGACACTGATGGGCAATGGGCGGCGCAGGGCAAGGTAGCTGAAGAGCTGCTCGGTTTGCTCTTGGCCGACGCCTACTACGCCGCGGCACCTCCCAAAAGCACGGGTCGCGAAGTGTTCAACCTAGCCTACCTCGACGCGATACTTTCGCGCGGTCATTTCGCCAACTTGGCGCCCTCCGATATTCAAGCTAGTTTGGCGGAGCTGACGGTGGAGACTCTGGCGCGTGAAGTCGAAAGCTGCGGCCAGAATTGGTGTACGAAGCTTTTTGTTTGCGGCGGCGGGGCACATAACGAACATTTGATGGAGCGCCTCGCCGCGCGACTCGCGTCAGTCGAGATCGCCACTACCCAGGTCTTGGGTCTTGATCCGGATCTGGTCGAAGCCAGCGCTTTTGCGTGGCTGGCTCATATGCGGTTGCGCGATCAGCCTGTTCGAGTGACCACTAAGCAAGCGGTTCGCGAGGTGCACTTGGGGGCTACCTACCCGCCAACTCACTTTTTATAGCGCTGTGCCGGGGCTTGGAGAGCGACGGATTAGATTACGCCGCTAGTGATGGCCGGAGTTAGCCGGCCACCACGCAGCAGCAGCAGCCCTTTCAGTATTTAGACGGAGAACGAAGAGCCACATCCGCAGGTTGTGGTCGCGTTCGGATTGCGGATCACGAACTGTGAACCCTCGAGGCCTTCCGTGTAATCGATCTGCGCACCCATCAGATACTGCACGCTCATAGGGTCGACGAGCAGCTTAACGCCCTGGTTCTCGACGATGGTGTCACCCTCTGTTTCGTTCTGGTCGAACGTAAACCCATATTGGAAGCCCGAGCACCCGCCGCCTGAGACAAAAACCCGCAACATGAGGTTCTGGTCGCCTTCTTCGTCGATTAGCTGACGCACTTTCATCGCTGCGGAATTGGTGAAAACGAGCGGATTTTCCTGAACTTCCATCGCGATACTACCTGTGGTTCTGAGAGTTGGACGCGGTCAAGGTAGTACCTCCCCCCGCACTATTCAACCTCGTGGGACTTGTGTCTATTCGTATTTGGGCTCCGTCAGCCGGCCGTCGTGGTCGAGTGCCAGTGGCGCACGGTGCGCGTCAGAAATACGTACGAGCTTGCCGTTTACTTCCGCACCCATCGCCATTTCGATAAGCGCGTAGTGGACATCGCCTTCGACGCGGGCACTTGAAGCCAGTTCAACATGTTCCGACGCATAAACATCGCCCAGCACTACACCGTGCAAGATGATGTAGGGCACTCGCACTTCGCCTTCAATAGCGCCGCGGTCGCTGACCGTCAAAGTCGCTTTATCGTCCCCGTCGGAAGCGACATTGCCTCTAATCTGACCATCTACGTGCAGCCCGCCACCGAAACGGATGTCGCCATCTACCCGCGATTGGTGACCGATCAGTGAATTGGTCCTGGATGGCTTTCGCTTTTTTGCTCGCCCCAACATCTACTGCCTCCTCAATTCTGCACTGTTGACCAGTCGTAGGTTTCGAACGACGAGCTTTGGGCCGGGATTCTACTCTGTACCGCCACGCTGATCTGGCGCGGAATGAAACCGTCCGGCAGCCTGAGGCCGCCCTCGAAGAGTCGAAAATGTTTGAACTTGAACGCCAGATTGTCGGAACCCGCCTCGACCACCTCGCCCTGGGTGAGCGTCTTGTACTGCCCCTTTAGCTCGCCTTTAACAGCGATACGAATAGAACCTTCCGCGACCAGATCGTTTTCGTCGATATGGGCCAAAACCAGGCGATAACTGAAGCGTCCAGGGCTATCCAACGGTCGCAGTTGCAGGCCCTTAATTTGCGCGCCGGCATCGGCATCCGGCGCCGCCACAACATCACGGTAGAAGGCGACCTCTGCCTTGAGCTTGGCAACCTCGGCTTGCAGTTGCACGAATTGCAAATGGTCTTCACCCCGCGCGGACTTGTCGATTTCCTGGCCGCGCCTGAGCCGTGCCACCTCGTAACGAAGCGCGGAATTGTCTTCCCGTAAAGTCTCAATTTCCTCACCCACGACACCGGACCCGACGCGCGGCATGATAATGCGCGCGAGGTTGCGCCATTGACCAAAGTCGGCCGTGATAGCCGCCGCGGCCAGCGTGGCAAGCACGATGCCGACTCCAATGAATAGGCGTCGCAGCGGCCGATGCTGCTTGATAACCAACTTCATGGGCGGCTGCCGCGCGGCGCGTGCGGTAAGCCCTTGGGCGAGCAGATAGGCAGGCCATCCAAGCGGATGTTGGGATTTGAACGCATCGCTAGGCACTTCGTTAGGCGGCGGGCTGGCGGCGGGAGCTCCCGTGCACGCCTCGCTGCAAGCTGGCAATCACCGGCGGAATGGCTCGAAAAGTTATCGATCAAACGGTGGCGGGTCAATCGCCACAGGTCGGCTAGTCAACTGGGCCGTCTTGATTTCCGGCGCCCACGCCGGGATCGAGCCGTACCGACGTAGAATGCTCCGTCCTGGTGGCAGAGTTTCAGTATGTATCCGTGGATCAAGGCCTTGCATGTGATTTTCATGGTGACCTGGTTCGCCGCACTGTTTTATCTGCCGCGCCTGTTCGTCTACCACTCCATGACCGAGGACGCGCCAGGCAAGGCGCGCTTCAAGATCATGGAGCGTAAGCTCTACCGCGGCATTATGACACCCGGCGGCCTGCTGACCCTGGGTTCCGGATTTTGGCTGGTGACGATGCGCGGGGGAGACTGGTTCGTCCACACCCACTGGCTACACGTAAAACTTGCGCTGGTCTTGGGCTTGGTGGTGTATCACGCCTATCTGGGGCGCTGCGTGGCGCGCTTTGCCGCTGATACTAATCAGCGTGGCCATGTGTTTTATCGTTGGTTGAACGAGGCGCCTGTGCTCGTATTGGTAGCCGTTGTGCTGTTAGCCGTGGTGCAGCCGTTTTGAATAGCACTGATGGCACAGTCGACCCATCTACTTCCGTGCCACCCGTAGTGCTGTGCATTGGCGGCCACGACCCAAGCACCGCGGGGATCCAGGCCGACATCGAAACCTGCGCTGCTTTCGATTGTCTGGCGCTGACCGTAGTCAGTGCTTGGACTACGCAGAATACGGCGACGCTGCAACGAGTGGTGCCCGCTGCAGTGGACGATCTCATGGCGCAGATTGCCCTGTTAAGCGAAGAGTTCCCGATTAATGCCTGCAAGCTCGGGCTGATACCGACGGTGGCTCTGTGCGAACGCCTGGTTGAGTTGTTCACCGGACCTTTGGCGAACTGTCCCTTGATCATCGATCCCCTGCTGCGAGCCGGTTCCGGCGGCGCCCTAGTGCAAGAGGCCATCGAGAGCGCCTTTGTTGGCCTTCTCCTGCCCCACGCGACGGTGCTCACACCGAACCGCCACGAGGCCCTGCATTTTGGTACGAGCGAAAACACTGATACGGCTGTCGCGCGCCTGCTGGCAAGCGGCTGCCGCGCGGTACTGCTGACGGACGCCCGGGCGGACGGCGGGGAAATTGTTAATGAACTCCATCTTCGCGATGGTTATATGGAGTCGTTCACAATGAGCCGTTATCCCGGCGACTTTCACGGCACGGGCTGCACCCTAGCAACCGCGATCGCCTGTGGTCTGGCCAACTGTCGCCCGCTCCGTGACGCAGTGATGGAAGCGCAGAAATTCGTCCACACGGCCGTCGCCCGCGCCTGGCGGCCAGGTAGTCGCCAACATATTCCCAGGCGCACACCGAGTTCCAGAGCATGACGACTTATCCGTCACTGCCGCCCAGCGGGCTCTATGCACTCACACCCGACGGTGACAGTGACACTTCGCACCTGGTCGCGCGGGTGCTGGGCGCCCTACGCGGCGGAGCGGCGTTAGTGCAGTATCGCGATAAACATAACAATCCTGCCCAGCGTAGAACTCGCGCCTTGGCCCTCGTTGCAGCCTGCCAGCCGTGGGGAGTGCCGTTGATCGTGAATGATGAGGTAAACCTCGCCGTGGAAGTGGGCGCAGCCGGCGTCCACCTCGGACGCGATGACGGAGACCCCAGCGTAGCTCGCGCGCAACTGGGCGCGTCACGGATTATCGGGGTCTCCTGTTACGACTCCCTGGCGCTGGCCCGCGAAGCGGTTGCCGCCGGCGCGGACTACATCGCTTTCGGGAGCTTCTATGCGTCCGCGACCAAACCCGCAGCAGTACGCTGCCCGCTCGAAGTTTTGCGCCGGGCAAGCCAGGAACTGATGGTACCTATCGTTGCGATTGGTGGCATTACGGCCGAAAATGCCCTGCCATTGGTGGTCGCCGGCGCTAGCTTGCTGGCGGTCGTCGGCGCATTGTTCGACAGCCCCGACACCGCGACTGCCGCGCGCGCTTTCGCGGCACCGCTCTCTCGTTTAGCGTCCCACACCCATCGGAAATCGCCATGAATTCACGCTCGCAGCAATGGTACGCGCAGGCGCAAAAAGTGCTCCCCGGAGGGGTTAATTCGCCGGTACGCGCCTTTAACGGGGTAGGTGGCACGCCACTTTATTTTGTCAGCGGTGAAGGTGCGTGGCTGACCGACGCAGACGGCAAGCGCTACGTTGATTACATCGGCAGTTGGGGCCCAGCCATCGTTGGCCACGCCCATCCCCAGGTGCTGGCCGCAGTCGCCGCGCAACTTGCAAAAGGTCTGGGCTTCGGCGCACCTAATGAACTTGAAACGGTCCTTGCCGAGCGCATTGTTGCCGCGCTGCCGAGCGCCGAAAAAGTGCGCATGGTCAGCTCCGGCACCGAAGCAGCCATGACCGCTATCCGCCTCGCGCGCGGCATTACCGGGCGCGACCGCATCGTAAAGTTCGAGGGCTGTTATCACGGCCACGCCGATTCCTTGTTAGTCAAGGCTGGCTCCGGCGCACTGACGCTCGGCATCCCCACTTCGCCTGGCGTGCCAGCGGCCCTTGCGGCACTGACTACCACCCTTAATTACAACGATAGCGCGCAAGTCCAACAGGCGTTCGACGATTTCGGCGACAGCGTGGCGGCCGTCATCGTCGAACCCGTGGCAGGCAATATGAACTGCATTCCGCCAGCGCCCGGATTTCTCGAAACTTTGCGCGAGGCGACGGCGCGCCACGGCTCCATACTCATCTTCGACGAGGTCATGACCGGTTTTCGCGTCCACCCAGGTAGCGCGCAGTCGCTCTATGGCATCCGCCCCGATCTCACGGTGTTGGGCAAAGTCATTGGCGGCGGTCTACCCGTCGGCGCAGTGGCGGGGCCCGCGTTGTACATGGATAAGCTCGCGCCCCTCGGACCGGTTTATCAGGCCGGCACGTTATCCGGTAACCCGCTCGCCATGGCCTGCGGATTGGCTACGCTTGAGCTGATTTCGCAGCCCGGCTTTCACGACCGGCTTGCTGCGCAGACCAAAAAGCTCTGCGAAGGCATCGAAGCCTGTGCGCACGACGCCGGTGTGGCGCTGACCACCAACCACGTCGGCGGCATGTTCGGCGTGTTTTTCAGTGCCCAGCCGGTCAGTAGCTTTGCCCAGGTGATGGCCTGTGATGTCGAGCGCTTCAAGCGTTTTTTCCACGCCATGCTTGTCCACGGCGTGAATCTCGCGCCTTCGGCTTTCGAAGCAGGATTTGTCTCAGCGGCGCATGGCGACGCCGAAATCGCCCACACCTTGAACGCAGTGAGTGCCGCCCTTGCGGGCTGCGGCGCGCCATGAACAAACCCATTGCGGCGGTCTTGTTACTCGGCGCGCTTACCGTTTTTCAGCACGGCATCGTGCGCGCCGATCAGCATCACGCCGCGTTACCCACGCTGCTGACTCAACTACGGGAGACGTCGAACCGCGCGGCCGCCAACGCATTGGAACAGCAGATCTGGGCGCTGTGGTTTGAAGCACCGTCTGCGCAAGCAACCAGTCTGTTCGAACTGGGGCGTAAACAAGCCGAAGCGGGCGCGCTGCAGGAATCACTCGCGAGTTTCGAGCGCTTAACCAAGGAATATCCAGATTTCGCTGAAGCGTGGAATCAGCGCGCTATCGTTCGCTTTCTGCTCGACGATGTGGACGGTGCGCTGGCAGATGTCGAAAAAACCCTAGCGCTGGAGCCGCGTCATTTTGGTGCCTTGACCGGGCGTGCCCAATGTTACCTGCGACGCGCAAAACCACGTGCGGCGCTTGATGCCTTCGAAGCCGCGCTGGCGATCGATCCGTGGTTGGCCGGTGTACCGCGACAGGTTGAGTTGTTGCGCGCCCATCTCGGCGCGCAACCCGCCCCGATCTGAGTTTAGAGTTGGTCGGCGGTAAACAAGCCGACGCGCAGATTGGAGCCGGAATAGATCGGCTTACCGTCCACTTCCATGGTGGCATCGCCAATCCCCATCACCAGACCGCGCGCGATAACACGCCGGACGTCGACGGTATAACGCACTACTCGCATATCCGGCGTGACCTGCCCGGTAAACTGGATATCGGCGCCGCCCAGCGCACGCCCGCGGCCGAGGCCGCCTTTCCAGGCCAGAAAAAAGCCCACCATCTGCCACATCGCGTCCAGCCCGAGACAGCCCGGCATCACGGGATCGTTGTCAAAGTGGCACTGAAAGAACCACAAGTCGGGACGGATATCGAGCTCGGCTACCATCACGCCGCGCTCGTATTTGCCGCTGGTGTCGTCGATATGCGTAATGCGGTCGAACATCAGCATGGGCGGCAAGGGTAGCTGCGCGTTGCCGGCGCCGAACAGATCACCATGACCACAAGCGATTAGCTCCGCGTAGCTATAACTCGATTGCTGGCGTCCGGCGACAATAATGGGCGCATCGGCATTGATAGGCGTGCTGACTTTAGACATAAAGGTGTGGCGCAGGGAGGACGCGGCAGTATAGCCAATGAGCACGCCCGCGCGCGAGCGCGCAGCACTTAACCGAATTCGATTTCGACGTGGGCGTGGGTACCCTCGGCCGAGGATTCGAAAGACAGCCGACCGTGATAAATGTCTTCAACCATATCGCGCACGATCGCAAGCCCGATGCCATGCCCTTCCACTGACTGGTCGAGGCGCGTGCCACGCTCGACCAGCAGCTCAAGTTGCCCCTCGGGAATGCCCGGGCCGTCATCAACAATTTCGAGTTCCAGGCGCGGCGCACCGTTAGCAGATTTCCCTCGGCTCGCCTTAACGATAACGCGCTTGCGCGCCCACTTGCAGGCGTTGTCGGCGAGATTACCGATGATTTCCATGAGGTCACCCTCATCGCCGAAGAAGACTGCCTGGCCATCCAGTTCGGCAAGCAGTTCGAGATTGCGATGGGCGTGCACCTTACGCAACGTATCGATCAGACGCTGGGCAACAGGCTCAACCATCAAAGGCGGCGCGAGTAAGGAGCGCCCAGCCGCGGCGGCGCGATGCAGATGGTACTCAACCGTCCGGTCGATGCGGCCAATCTGCTCGAGTGCCGTGTCGTGGGACGTCGCATGATGATCGACGGCGAACTCATTGCGCAATACTGCGAGCGGCGTCTTGATCGAATGGGCCAGATCACCAAGCGCGTTGCGATAGCGACGCAGACTCTCCCGATTGTGATGCAGCAGGCGATTCAGATTGCGTGTCAGTGACTGCAGTTCTTTGGGGTACTTGCCCGTGATCGCCTCACGGCTACCCGCTTCAATCTCTCGCACTTCGTCATCGACACTGCGTAACGGGCGCAATCCCCAGTTCAGGTTCAAGGTCTGCACCACCAGCAAGCCCACGCTCAAGCCGCCAAACCACAGCCACAGACTGCGGCGGAATCGTGTCACATTGCTCAGATAGAGATTTTCGTTTTCATAAGCCTGGATCACGAACTGCCGTGGTTTGCGCTTACCAACACCTTCCCACTGAATAGCATAACCGAGCGAAAACAATCCTTCACCGGCGGAGGTAGTTGTACGCTCGAGTCGCCAGCTGCCGGTCGCGATACGACGGGGTAGCGGCAAACTAAGTCCGAGCAGCGAACGACTTTGCCAGCGGGTTTTACCGCTGTCGGAAAGAATACGCACATAACTGCCGGAGCCAGGCATGGCGAGCGTTGAATCGGGCAATTCGCCCACCAGCGGGCGCGTCGATGGTGCGTCAAAATCAGCCGCGCCGATCAGCATATAAATACGCCCACGCAAGCGATCTTCGACGGCGTTCAGCGCGCTTTCGCGAAAAGCGCGGTCAAGTAGCACACTGGCGCAGCTGAGCGCGATCACCAATACCACGCTGGCACTTAGCAGGACCCGCGCGCGCAGCGATGTCATGGCGCGCGGTGGCCGTCGACCGAATCAGACGTGGGGATCGCGGGCGGCCAGACGCAGGCGGTAACCCTGGCCACGAATGGTCTCGATGGGATTCAAGCTGCGCTCGGGATCGATCTTCTTGCGTAGCCGCCCGATGATCACTTCAAGGACATTGCTGTCGCGCTCGGAATCGTCTTCGTAAAGATGCTCGGTCAATTCGGATTTCGACAAGACATCATCGGCGCGTAGCATGAGAAATTCCAACACTTTGAACTCAAGCGCGGTCAACTCAAGCTCGCGCTCTTCGACCGTCACACGTTTGGTGCCGAGGTCCATGACCAGTGGCCCTACTTCGATTCGCGATTGGCTCCAGCCGGCGGCGCGCCGCAACAAGGCGCGCAAACGGGCCAGCAGCTCCTCGTGATAAAAAGGTTTGACCAGGTAATCGTCAGCGCCGAGTTCGAGGCCCGCAACTTTATCTTCCCAGCGTCCACGCGCGGTCAAGATCAGAACCGGGAAGGTGCGTTTTTGCTGGCGCCAGGATTCGATGATGGCCGACCCCGGCAAATCGGGCAGGCCGAGATCGACGATTGCTGCGTCGATAGGATACTCAAGTCCGTAGAACTCGCCTTCACGTCCCGAACCGGTCTCGTCGACGGCATAACCTTCGCGGCGCAGTCGCTCCACGAGTTGAGCCCGCAGCGTGTCTTCGTCTTCAATGACCAAAATGCGCATCAGCGTTCCAGAAATTCAGGGGTAGAAGTTGGGTTGGCTTCGATCTCGACAATCTTGACCCGGCCATCGGTCAACAATACTTTGACGACATATACCGCGCGCTCGTCGAAAAAGCGCTTCTGCACGTCAAGTACACGGCCGCCTGTTGTGCTGACAGCCTGGCGGGCGGCAGCACCGGCGTCCTGCACCACGTCGGTAGGATTAACCGGCGCGCCATCGCTCTCCGCCCCATGTAACGGGCCAGCGCTCAGCGCCAACGCGACAATCAAAAGATGGCGGATCACTTGCCACATAGTCGAATCATAGCGCAGCCCCCCGAGCTCGGGGTATGCAACTCGCAGACGGGACCCGTCACCATTTGTCGCCTCGTAGCAGAGAGGCACGCAGGCTAGCGAAAAGGGCGTGAATACGTCCTGAACTCCTAGCTACCGCTAACAATCCAGGGCAATTGAGCTCGCCGGACCGGTGATTGGACGATCATGACTGAGCGCGGGGATCATGCGTCGCACTTGTTCGACACGAGCGGGATCAATGTCGGCCACGATCACGCCTTCTTCGTCTCCCGCGTCGGCTAGTACCGTGCCCCATGGATCGACGATCAGTGAATGACCGTAGGTTGCACGACCCCACGGGCGGACGCCGCACTGGCCGGGTGCGAAGACATAACAACCCGTCTCGATCGCACGGGCCCGGACCAGCGTGTGCCAGTGCGCCGCACCGGTTTTGGCAGTAAAGGCCGCGGGGATGCTCAGGAAGCTCGCACCATTGTTTGCCAGTAGTCGGTAGAGATAGGGAAAGCGTACGTCGTAGCAGATGCTCAGGCCTAACCCGCCCCAGGGTAGGGCGGCGACAACTGCTTGGTCGCCAGCGGCGACGCTGGTGGATTCCTTATAATTTTGACCGTCCTTGATTGCGACGTCGAACAGATGAATCTTGTCGTAGGTCGCGACGCTATTGCCGAGTGGATCGAGCACGATGCAGCGGTTGGCCACCTTACGATTGGCGACACGTACGGGAATAGAGCCGAGCAGCAGCCACAGTCGGAGTTCGCGTCCTAGTGCCTGTAGTGACACAAGTGCCGGGTGCTCGTTAGCCTCGAAGCCATTGTCGAAATAACTGCCGTCACCTGGCTCCAGGTTGCAGAAAAATTCCGGCAAACACACCAGCGCCGCACCCTGAGCATGGGCGGCTCGGACCAGCTCGTCGACTTTGGCGAGATTGGCGTGCAGATCGTTTGTTGCGCAATTCTGTACGCACGCAACTTTGAATAGTCCGCTCATCGTCGCTCCCTCGTTTGCGTGATGCTACGGCTTCGCATTTGACCAAGCCTATGCCGCGATTGAAATCGGTTTCGATCAATGCAGCTTTTTATCTGCCAACACAACACCATCGCTATCTGCGTAGAGGTAATCACCGGGTGCGACCGTGACCTCGGCAAACCGCAATACTACATCGCGTTCACCCTCACCCTTCTTGACGCTCTTACGCGGATTGGTAGCGATGGCCTTCACACCGATAGCGATGGTCGAAATGGGTGCCGAATCGCGAATGCAGCCGTACACAACGATGCCGGCCCAGCCATTCCTGCAGCCGATCTCAG
>JANOXY010000011.1:0-14496 GCA_031418675.1 Pseudomonadota bacterium | reverse complement strand
CCACCGGCGAAGGCGATCCGCGGCGGGCGAAAGCGCACTGCGTCTAAATGTGGCCGGCACGGAAAATACCGGCACAGGGGCTTATGCACTCGCCAGCAATACGACCGGCGTGCATAACAGCGCCCACGGATGGGGGAATTGGGTTCCAATGTAACGGGCATCGACAATAGCGATATATGATATCTCGCTCTGGCACTCAATTTCAATGGCGAGGGCAACACTGCCGCCGGTTTTTTCATGAGTTCCAGAAAGAACACAAACGAGGTGTGGCTAGCGACACCCAATCACAAGTACAACTGGCGGCGCTCACGGAACGCACCGCCGCGGCCGAGGCTCGCGCAGCGACAACCATCAACGGGCGCGCTGCAGCGCGCGCACAAGCCCAGTACGACCGCCAGGAACTCGCGGCACTGCGGGCGCAGATGGTCCAGATGACCCAGACCGTGCAGCAGCTGCTAACCCGACAAGCGCCCGCGGCTAGCGTCGTGGCAGCTACCCCCTGGGCCGGTCGGGGCACGGTGTAAAGCACACAGTGTTCGCCCTGGGTCGGGACCGGGTGTGCGTAAAGCGAGCCTAAAAGCAGTAAGCTGCCGGGGCCCAACCGGGCGCACTATCGTTCCCGCAAAACCAAGCAAGAGGCCAGGCCCATGCGTGTCGTCGTAGAAGAAACCGTCGCAGCCGCTGCCGACCAGGTATTCACCGTGATCGGCGATTTTGCCGGACTGGGAAAAAACGAAATGATCAAAGACTTCACCGTGACCGGCACAGGTGTCGGCGCGGTGCGCAGCATCACGCTCGCCAATGGTGGTGTGATCGAAGAGCGCCTGGAGAAATACGATGCGCAGGCGCGCACCTTCACCTACGCCATCATCAATGAACAGACGGCCTTGCCCGTCGCGAAGTATGTGTCGACCGTGGTCGTCACACCCGTGCATGCCAACACGTCGCTCATCAACTGGTCGAGCACCTTCGAGCCGGTCGGGATTAGCGAAGCTCAGGCCGAGACCATCATCGCCGGTGTTTACAAGGGCGGCATAAGCCGCACGCGACGACGCCTGGGCCTTTAAGCCCCAGACAAGGAAATATGGGACCGCCCGTTATGAGCCGGGCGGTGGCGCAGACGGTCCAGGTGGCCCCATCTTGCTCTCGCGCCGCGCGGCGCGGCGCCTGCGTCTTTGTTTTAGGGTCTCGAATACGCCGGAGGCGGCGTATCCGCCAAACATGATCAGCAAGACGCTGGCGGGCTCGATAGAGATCAAGACAAAACCCAGCACCACCGCCAGCACGGCGACAAACGGCACCCGACCATGCAGGTCCAGTTCCTTGAAGCTGTAGTAACGCATATTGCTGACCATCAGAAGGGCAGCGGCGATGGTTACAACCATCGCCGCTGCCATCATGAGTCCTGACTCGCGCGCTTGGATGTAGTCGCCAAACCAGACCAGTGCAGCGACCAAGGCTGCGGCGGAAGGACTAGGCAGTCCTTGGAAATAACGTTTGTCAGCGATGCCAACCTGGGTATTAAAACGCGCCAACCGCAAGGCCGCGCCGGCGGCGTACATGAAGGCCACCACAAAACCGAGCTTGCCCAGCCCGTGCAGGGTCCATTCATACATCACCAGCGCCGGTGCCACGCCAAACGACACCATATCGGCCAAGCTGTCGTACTGCGCGCCAAAATCGCTCTGAGTGTTAGTCATACGCGCAATGCGGCCGTCCATACCATCCAGCACCATCGCGACCAGGATGGCGATGGCAGCGGCTTCGAAGCGGCCATTGATGGCGGCGACGATGCCGTAAAAACCTGCAAACAACGCACTGGTGGTAAACAGATTGGGCAGCAGGTAGATGCCGGCCCGGCGTTTATTCGGCGGTGGTGGCGAGGGGCTGGTGGGTGGTTCGTCTGGTGCTTGGGATGGCACGACTTGCATGGGCTGTCCCTCGTTTATCGATCGACGCCACAAATTGCGGCGCGGGAGCGAAGTCGCTAAGTCCGCAACTCCACGCCACGATTATGATCGATCAGCTGCGGCTTTGCGCCGTCTCCAAAATTCACACTGCCAGGCGCTCGCGATTGCACCGTTCCCCGTAGGTGCGAATTTATTAGCACAATCAAGGGCGCGGTCTATCGCTAAGCCCTGGCATCAAATGTGCGAATAAATTCGCACCTACGGGGGACGGTGTTGGTGGCATGTCCCAGGGTGGGTGATCGCGCTGCCTTGAACCCCCACCACGGGACCGTGCGCTAGTTGCGGGTCTTGTCGACCAGCTTGTTCTTGCCTATCCACGGCATCATGCCGCGCAGACGTGCTCCGACTTCCTCAATCTGATGAGCCGCCGCGTTCCGGCGCTTGGCCTTCAATACAGCGGTGCCGGTGCGGTTCTCGCCGATCCACTCGCGGGCAAATTCACCGTTCTGGATTTCCGAGAGAATCTTCTTCATCTCAGCGCGGGTCTCATCGGTGACGATGCGCGGGCCACGGGTGAAGTCGCCGTATTCGGCGGTGTTGGAAATCGAGTAGCGCATATTGGCGATACCCCCTTCGTATATCAGATCAACAATCAGCTTCACTTCGTGCAGGCACTCGAAGTAAGCCATTTCCGGCGCATAGCCGGCCTCGACCAGGGTCTCAATCCCCGCTTCGATGAGCGCGGTGATACCACCGCACAGGACCGTCTGCTCGCCAAACAAATCGGTCTCGGTTTCTTCGCGGAAATTGGTTTCGATCACGCCGGCACGCGCACCGCCATTGGCACAGGCATAGGACAGCGCAATGTCTTTGGCTTGGCTGGAGGCGTCTTGAAAAACCGCGATCAGACTCGGCACGCCACCACCTTGCTGATAGGTGGAGCGCACCAAGTGACCAGGGCCCTTGGGCGCGATCATGATGACGTCGAGATCGGCGCGCGGCACGATCTGGCCGAAATGAATATTAAAGCCATGGGCAAAAGCCAGGGCCGCGCCCTGCTTGATATTGGCCTGGATCTCGCTGGCGTAGAGATCGGCCTGCTGTTCGTCGGGCGCCAGGATCATCACCACGTCGGCGGCCTTGACGGCATCGGGCACCGAGGCGACCTTCAGACCGGCATCCTGGGCTTTGTGCGCGCTGGATGAACCAGGCCGCAGGCCGACCACGACGTCGACACCCGATTCTTTTAAATTGTTGGCGTGAGCATGACCCTGAGAGCCGTAGCCAATGATGGCCACTTTGCGGGCCTGGATAAGCGAAAGATCGGCGTCTTTGTCGTAGTAGATGTTCATAGTCATGCTTGTCTTCCTGTCTTACGTCAGTAGGTTTGAATGTGAATAACGGGCCGGCCAGCGCATCACGCGGTCAGGCTTTCAGGGCCTTGCTACCCTTCAGCAGGCCAAGCACACCAGAGCGTGCCATTTCCATCACGTGCCGCACACCAACCGCTTCGACAAAATCGTCGAGACGCTGGGACGAGCCGCTCAATTCGAGGGTAAAGCTGATATCGGTGACGTCAACCACGGCGGCGTGGAAGATGTCGGCCAGGCGTTTCACCTCGGCGCGGTGATCGGGGCTCGCAGTACGCACCTTCACCAGCATTAGCTCGCGCGCAATGTGCGGGCCTTCGTTCAAGTCCACCAGCTTGATGACGTCCACCAACTTGTTCAACTGCTTGGTGATCTGCTCGATGATCTGCGGCGAGCCACTGGTCACCACCGTCAGGCGCGAAACGCTCGGGTCTTCGGTCGGCGCCACCGCCAAAGACTCGATGTTGTACGCGCGCGCCGAAAACAAACCGGCCACACGTGATAAAGCACCCGCGGCATTTTCGAGCAGGATGGAAATGGTATGTCTTTCGTTCATGGTCACCTGCTCCTCACGCCAGTTCACGTTCGGTGGAGGTGTCACGCTCGGCCGGTGAGAGATGCATCTCGTGATGACCCTTGCCGGCGGCGATCATGGGATAAACATTTTCCGTCTGGTCGGTGATGAAATCCATCAGCACGAGGCGATCTTTCAGCGCAAAGGCTTCCTTGAAAGCACCCTCGACGTCGCCGGGTTTTTCGATGCGCATGCCGACGTGGCCAAACGCTTCGGCGAGTTTGACAAAATCCGGCAGTGATTCCATGTAGGAATGGGAGTAACGACGGTCGTAAAAAAACTCCTGCCATTGCCGCACCATGCCCATGTAGCGGTTGTTCAAACTCACGATCTTGATCGGCAGGCGGTATTGCAGACAGGTTGAAAGCTCCTGCACACACATGACAAAACTGGCCTCGCCCGTGACACAGGCGACCGTGGCATCGGGGAAGGCCAGTTGCACACCCATCGCCGCCGGCATGCCAAAACCCATCGTGCCCAGGCCACCGGAATTGATCCAGCGACGGGGCTTGTCAAAAGGATAGTACTGGGCAGCCCACATCTGATGCTGGCCAACGTCGGAAGTGATGTAAGCATCGCCCTGGGTGATGTTGTAGAGCTGCTGGATCACGCCCTGGGGTTTGATCTTGTCACTGCTACGGTCAAAACGCAGACAGTCGAGACCCCGCCACTGGTTGATTTGCTGCCACCACGGGTCATTGGCGCGCTCAACGGGCTTTTGTCCATTGGCCTGCAGCACTTCGATCAGATCGCGCAGCACATGACCGACACTGCCAACGATGGGCACATCCACCGGCACGTTCTTGGCAATGGAAGCCGGATCGATATCGATGTGGATGATCTTGGCAGCGGGGCAGAACTTGGCGAGGTCGCCGGTCACACGGTCGTCAAAACGCGCCCCGATGGCACACAACACATCGCAGTGATGCATGGCCATATTGGCTTCATAGGTGCCGTGCATGCCCAACATGCCGATGAACTGCGGATCGGTGCCGGGATAGGCACCCAGGCCCATCAAGGTATTGGTCACCGGATAACCGAGCAGCCGCGCGAACTGCGTCAACTCCGCCGCAGCATTGTCGAGCACCACGCCGCCGCCGGTATAGATCATGGGTTTGGTGGCGGTCGCGAGCAATTGCGCGGCGCGCTTGATCTGACCTGGATGGCCCTTCAGGTTGGGCTTGTAGGAACGCAGCTCAACGGACGCCGGGTAGTTGTAGTCGGTGATGTTGGCGGTGACGTCCTTGGGCACATCAACCACCACCGGCCCAGGGCGGCCCGAGGTGGCAATGTAAAAAGCTTTTTTGATGGTGGCGGCCAGATCCTCGACCCGCTCCACCAGGAAGTTGTGTTTCACGCACGGACGCGTGATACCGATGCAATCAACTTCCTGAAAGGCGTCGTTGCCGATCAGCGCGGTTGAGACCTGGCCGGTGAAAACCACCAGCGGGATGGAATCCATGTAGGCGGTGGCAATGCCGGTCACACAATTGGTGGCGCCAGGGCCGGAGGTCACCAGCACCACGCCGGGTTTGCCGGTGGCCCGCGCATAACCGTCGGCGGCGTGGGTCGCACCCTGCTCGTGACGGACCAGGATGTGCTTGAACTTGTCCTGCTTGAAGATCTCGTCGTAGATATGCAGCACCGAACCGCCCGGGTAACCGAACAGGAACTCCACACCTTCGTCGGCCAAAGCCCGCACGAAGATCTCTGCGCCACGCAGTTGCTCTGCCATTGTCATCACCATCTTGTAGTGTCGGACCCTGTCTGATCCGTGGATTAGTCGGTTAACGTGGCTGTTTTCCACGCTCGCCCCCCCGCCAATGCCGCGTCCGCGTGGTTGCGAACGGGCGCTTCGTCGACAGGCGCCGCCGTGGATGGCGACGCAACGATGGGAAACGAGGCGGGCAAGCTACTGGTCTTCGCCGACCCGGTCAAGGACAAATCACGCGTCATGCGCGCCTGTCCAGGTGGGGTGCGCGGTTGCAGGCCCCTACTGAAGTCTTGAGAATGCCGGCCCTATAGTTGATTTGATTTACACGACCCAGGCAGTAAGCATCCCATGCGCATAAGCAAAATCCTCATTCCCACCCTGCGCGACGCCCCGGGCGATGCCGAAATCGTGAGCCATAAATTGATGGTGCGCGCCGGCATGATTCGCCAGCTGGCCTCAGGCATATACACCTGGTTACCGCTGGGTCTGCGCGTGTTGCGCAAAGTCGAACGCATCGTGCGCGAAGAAATGGACGCAACCGGCGCGCAGGAAGTGTTGATGTCGGGCGTGCTGCCGGCCGAGCTGTGGCAGGAATCGGGACGCTGGGACCACTATGGGCCGGAGCTGCTGCGCATCAAGGACCGCCACGATAGAGCATTCTGTCTTGGCCCGACCCACGAAGAGGCGATCACGGATCTGATCCGCAACGACGTGCATAGCTACAAACAATTGCCCGCTAACTTTTATCAGATCCAGACCAAATTCCGCGATGAAGTGCGGCCACGCTTCGGCATCATGCGCGCGCGGGAATTTCTGATGAAAGACGCCTACTCCTTCCATCTCGATCACGCGTCGCTGGAAGAGACCTATCAGGACATGTACCGCGCCTACAGCCGCATCTTTGAGCGTGCCGGCTTGAGCTTCCGTGCGGTGCTGGCCGATACCGGCAATATTGGCGGCTCGAAGTCCCATGAATTCCACGTGCTGGCCGACTCCGGCGAGGATCTGATCGCGTTCAGCACCCAGGGGGACTACGCCGCCAACGTCGAAATGGTGCCGGCGCCGGCGCCGAGTACGCCGCGCGGCGCCGCGACCAAGGCAATGGAAAAAATCGCGACACCCAAGGCCCACACCATCGCCGAGGTCTGTGCTTTCCTGAAGGTTGATGCCACACAGGTGGCAAAAACCTTGCTCGTCGCCGCCGAGGACGGTGGCCTGGTGGCCCTCGTGTTACGTGGTGATCACGAACTGAACGCCATCAAGGCGCAGAAGATTGCCGGCGTGGCGAGCCCGCTGCGCATGGCACGCGCCGATGAAATTGAAGCGGTGGTGAAATGCCCGACCGGCTCCATCGGCCCCGTCGCGCTCAATATCAAGGTCGTGGCCGACAGCGCTGCGGCAGCGATGGCTGATTTTGTCTGCGGCGCCAACCTGCATGGTTTTCATTTGACCGGCGTCAACTGGGGCCGCGATGCCGCCGAGCCCGAAGTGGCGGATTTGCGTAACGCGCAAGCCGGCGACCCGAGTCCCGATGGCAGTGGGCCCCTGGATATCAAACGCGGCATCGAAGTCGGGCACATCTTCCAGCTCGGCACCAAGTACTCCGAAGCCATGAAAGCCCGGGTACTGGACGATACCGGCGCCAGTGTGACCATGGTCATGGGTTGTTATGGCATAGGCGTGTCGCGCATCGTCGCCGCGGCCATCGAGCAGAACCACGACGACAAAGGCATTGTGTGGCCGCTCGGCATCGCGCCTTTTGAATGCGCCATTGCACCCATTGGCATGCACAAGTCAGCGCAGGTCAAAGCCACCGCCGAGCAGCTCTATGCGGATCTGCAAGCGGCCGGTATCGACGTGCTGTTCCACGATGGCAACGAGCGCCCCGGTGTGATGTTTGCCGATCTGGAACTGATCGGTATCCCCCATCGCATTGTGGTCAGCGATCGTGGCATTGCGGCCGGCACACTGGAATACAAAGCGCGAACGGCGGACACCGCCGAGGCCGTGCCGCTGGCCGAGATAGTCGCGATGATGACGGCGCGCATCGCGGCGGCGCGCTAGTTTCGAGGGTCCCTCAGCGCACCTCAAACCCGGTCGCGAGCGGCTCCTCACACACCTCACTGGTCACCGCAGTAACCGCGGCGCGATCCGGTCCTTGCGCCAGCCATTGTGCGAACTGCGTCAGCGCTGTGATCGGCCCGGCGGCTACTGCTTCCACACGTCCATCGGCCAGGTTGGTAACCCAGCCGTCCAGCGCGAGGCGGCGCGCACATTCGCGGGTCGCGACCCGGAAGTGCACACCCTGCACCTTGCCACTGACACGGAATTTGCGACACGCACGCAGTGCTTCGTTCATTGATCAGTCACTATTAGCTTGAGTTTCGCCACTCAGCAGTTCAGCCAGCGGTGTGTGCAAATGTTCTTCCGACCATGACGCGAGCGCCAGCAAGCGTGCGTGCAAAAGCTGGTCTGAAGCATCGCCGGCCAGCGCGCGCACGTCGGCACGCAAGGGAAAGCTCGGCGTCAGTCGCAATAAATCGAGCAAAGTCAGACGATCGAGATCACGGGCTAACATCCATTCGAATCGATCATCACGATTCACCCAGCCGGCCTGATCGAGTGTCTCCAAGGCGGCATTGATCGCAGCGTAGCCGAAGTCCGCTTCGAGTCGCAGTAAATCTCGGTCGGACGCGCTTTCACCGCGACCCTGCGCTTCATGCAGACGCAGCAGCACGCGATAGGTGCAGTACAAGGGATCATCGGCCGCCAACACTGCGTGCTGGCGCGGACGCGGCAGCCTGAAGGTGGTCAGACATTGGGTAATTTCAGCGCCAAGCAGCACGATGACCCACGACAGATAAATCCAGGTGAGAAAGATCGGCGCAATGGCAAAGGCGCCATAGATTGCTTCCTGGGAAGGAAAACGCGTCACGAACAAGGCGAACCCGTGCTTGGCAATCTCAAACAGCACACTCGCCACCACACCACCGATCAACGCATGGCGAATCGGTACGGGCCGGTAGGGGATCAGTTTGAAGAACAGCACAAATGCGACGGTGGTCGCGGCCAGCGGCAACAACGCGATGATCTGGTTACTGACATCAAACAATCGCTCAGCCAGCAGCGGCAGCGAAAATACGTAGGACGTCACCACCATGCCGGTCCCGATCAGCACCGGGCCCAAGGTCAGCACCGACCAGTAGACCAGAAAACGCAGCATGAAAGGCCGCCGTCGACGCACGCCCCAGATGACGTTAAAAGTCGATTCTATGGTCGACAACATAGCGAGCACGGTCAGCAGCAGAATCGTCACACCAACCGCCTGCAGACCGCGAGCTTTGGCGCTGAACTCGCCCAGATAAGCACGCACTTGATCACCAAGCGCCGGCACAAAATTATGGAAAATAAAACGCTCGATGGTTTCGCGCCAATCCTGAAAGGCCGGGAAGGCCGACATACTGACAAACAGCACGGTGAACAAGGGCACCAGGGCCAGCAAGGAGGTATACGCCAAGGCCGCTGCCGCGCTCAGGCATTGGTCGGATTCGAAGCGTTGCCACAGGTAGGCAAGGAACAGGCGCAACCAGCGTGTCCGTGTCCTGATAGCGTCCACGATGTCGGCCATTGTGTTCATTACGTACGCCGCGGCACGCGAGCTTGCTTAGCACCGTTTACACCGCTTCCCATTGCGTTCGCTCCTGCTGTCGGCCACCGGTGATAGCCAAGGTCGATTATAACGACAGGTGATCGCGCGCTTGATCCTGCTGCTGCGCGCCGACGGGCCTACAATGGCGGATAGCGCACCACCCACGACCAGCTATGTGCAATCGGGAGGAATACCGTCTTGGAGATCACCATTTATCACAACCCGCGTTGTTCCAAGTCGCGCGAGACTTTGGCGCTGTTGCGCGCGCGTGGCATTGAACCTACGGTCGTAGAGTATCTGCAAACCCCACCCAGCCCGGCCCAATTGCGCAGCTTGTTAGGTGCGCTGGGCATCAGCGCCCGCGCCCTGGTGCGCGACCAGGAAACCGCCTGGTTGGACAGCGGCTTGCAAGGCAGCGACGATGAAGCGCGCATCATCGACGCACTGCATGCCCATCCGATCTTGATCGAAAGACCGATTGTAGTGCGCGGTACACGTGCCGTGCTGGGTCGCCCACCCAGCAACATTGAGCTGTTATTCGACTGAGGACACGATGGCCGACATATTGATTCTCTACTACAGCCGCCACGGCCATACCGCCGCGCTCGCCGACGAGATCCGGCATGGTGTGATTGCGGTCAGCGGCTGTACGGCGCGCATGCGCACGGTCGCGCCGCTCGCCTATCGTCCCGACACCATCCCGCCCAGCGGCCCGCCCCATGTCGACAAAAACGATCTGCGCGAATGTGCTGGCCTGGCGCTGGGTTCACCAACCCGCTTCGGCAATATGGCCGCACCGCTCAAGGCCTTTCTCGACGAGACCTCGGACCTGTGGCTGTCCGGCACCATGATTGGCAAACCGGCCGCGGTATTCACCTCCACCAGCAGCATGCACGGTGGTCAGGAATCCACTTTGTTATCGATGATGCTGCCGCTGTTCCATCACGGCATGCTGGTGCTGGGCGTGCCCTATAGCGAAGCGGCCTTGCTCGATACAAAAAGCGGCGGCACACCCTATGGCGCCAGCCATGTGGCGGGTGCGGACAACAGCCTTGCGCTGAGCGAGCACGAAAAACGCGTGGCCCGAGCTTTGGGTAAACGCTTGGCGGAGACGGCGCTGCGACTGGGGTAACGCCATCGCCTCGTGGTCTTCTGTAGGTCCGAATTTATTCGGACATTCATGCCACTGCACTAAGGCCGCCAATGTCCGAATAAATTCGGACCTACGGAATATTGCCCAGGGTTCAATCTTCCACCGTGCTCTTGCGCGCGGCCAGCACCTCACGGACCAGGGGTACCGTCAAGGCGCGCACCTGGGCCAGCGCAATGGCGTCCAGTTCATCCAGCAACGTGATCAGACTGGTCATGTCACGTCGTTCACGCAGCATGACGAACTCCACTACCGCTTCGGGCAGATCGAGACCACGGGCATGGGCGCGCGTGCGTAATACCGCGGCCTTATCCGTGTCGCTCAACTCATGCAGTTGATAGATGAGACTGGCCTGCACGCGCGAGACAAGATCGGGCAGCACAAACGCCGGTTCAGTGCGGGCAGACCACAACAAGCGCCGACCACTCGTGTACACGGCGTTGTACAGATTGAACAAACATCGCTCCCAACTGGCCTGCCCGGCACAGATGTCGATGTCATCGAGCGCGATGATTTCAACACTGTCCAAATCCTCAAGCAGCTGTTCGCCGTCGGGAAAAATTTCGCGCAGCGGGACGTACATGGCACGCGCCGTACCGGCTGCCACGGCGCCGATAGCGGCCTGTAACAGATGACTCTTGCCACTGCCCTGCACGCCGCGCAGATGCAGAATTGGTGGGCCATCGCGACGCGCCCAATGTTGCACGGCGAGCAGCGCCTGGTGATTGGCCCCGCACAGGAAGCCCGCGAAGTCGTGTCGCGCGCTCTTGAACAGGTCGAGCGTTAACTGCGGTGCAGGGCCGCGACCAGTCATGGGCCGTACAGTTCGCTCTTCATGTATTCATCGCGAGAGTGGCGTAACAGCACCACCACCACGGCCGCCACCGGCAAGGCCACCAGCACACCAAAAAAACCGAACAACTGGCCACCGGCCATCACCGCAAAAATCACTGCCACCGGGTGCAGGCCGATGCGATCACCGACCAGCATCGGCGACAACACCATGCCCTCGAGCAATTGCCCAACGCTGAACACGGCCGCCACGGCCAGCAGATGGAAAACATCGTGGAACTGCAGGAAGGCCGCCACCACCGCCGCCGACAGGCCCACGACCACGCCCATGTAAGGGACAAAACTGACCAGCCCCGCTGCCATGCCGATGACAAACGCCAGGTTGAGGCCCACCAGCCACAGTCCGCTGGTGTAAATGGCGGCCAGCGCCAGCATCACCGTCACTTGGCCACGCAGGAATTCCGCCAGCACTGCGTCGATCTCGCGGGCCAGTTTGGTGACCGTCGGCAGTATGCGCTGCGGCAGCAGCTCGCGTATCGCCGCCAGTAGATGGTCCCAGTCGCGCAGCAAGTAGAAGGTCACCACCGGGATCAGCAGTAAATAGGTCAACCATCCGAGCAGCACCTGACTGGAGCGACCCAGGGAAGACATCAGCTGCCCCGCTACCGAACCAACCTGCCGCCAGTGCGCGACGATGGCGGCGCGCAAACCTTCGATGTCGATGCTGAGCACATCGCTGCCGACCAGCGCCGCAATACGCGGTGCCAGTTGCTTCTGCAGCCAGTCGAGTGCTTCGGGAATATTGTTCAGAAACGCCATCGTCTGATGGCTGAGCATCGGTAAAAGAATGACCAGGGCGACCACACCGCTGATCAGCATGATGCCGAACACCGTCAGCACGCCAAGGGTACGGCTGACGCCCTTGCGTTGCAGACGATCAACCAGCGGGTCGCCAAGATACGCAAGCAAGGCGCTGATCAGAAAGGGAGTCAGCACGGGCGCGAGCAGGTACAACAACCAGCCCCCGGCCAGCACCAAGGCGAGCGCGAACCATGGCTGCGCAGCGGTGGAGTCGGTGTTCATGGCAGTAACTCGTAGGTGTCGTCGCGATCCGGCAGCGGCGCCAATACGTGGCCAAAGCTAATGCTTTGAGCAAGTGCAGCGCGGCCACCCCGCGCGGTGATTTCGTAAACAACTTGTCGGTTGTCGACACTGTGCAAAAACATTTTTGCGACCGTATCCAATGACCCGAGGTAGTTGGCCAGACGCCCATAATCAGACGCCGAGTTCACCCCTTGCACGACCAGCGTGATCGCCTCGCTGCTGGCCAGGGTTGCCGATTGCGCATAGCGTTCAGCCAGGGTGTCAGCCAGCTTATCCATGCCCTCGCCGACCAGCGCCTCGGCCAGGGTGCCGGATTGTTTCCATGCGAGGGTTTCTTCGTTGACATCCAATCGCCAATCAACTTCCCACTGCTGGCTGGCCGTCTCGCGCAACTGACCGACCAACACCGCAGCAGCACCATAGCCGCTGGCGAGCGTTACGGCCGCGTCGGCGATAGCTTGGGTATCCTGCGCTGTCAGCAACTGCGCGACTTCCACTTCGTCCATACGGGCCAAGGACACCGGCAGGGCGCGGAGCTCGGCCTTGGCCTGAACGGCGGCACCCAGCTTGCCCGGCGCGGCGCTGCCGACCAGCTGGTGGCCCTGCGCATCGTCGACGATCAAATACACCACCGTATCGGGCCGTTGTTTGCTCCAGGTGCCGATGCCACGCGTAATGAGCTCGCGGGTCAGCACCTGCTGATCAAAGCTTGTTTTGAGCACCAAGCCACCACCAGGCGCGGCCCCATAGGCAAATTGCAGCAACAGATTCGGCGCACGGGCGAGCAAAGCCTGCGCCCGCGCATCACTGGGTGTGCGGCGGTTACCGGTCAGTTTGATCAGCACCTGCGACAAAGCCACCGCACTGGCCCGCGTGCGCTCACCCAGACTGCGGTCCTTGATCGACACCGTGGCGGTGGTCAGACCACCCACTTCGCGCGCCGCCAGCGAGCCCGCGAGCGCCCACAACAGCACCATCGCGACCATGCGTACCGTCACCCCGGAACTCTCTGGCGTCATGCTTTGCTCGTTGCTGTCGGGCCGCATCGATGCGGCGCGCTATGGTAACAGGCACAACAAAATCGCCGTGAGCGCGCGTGATTTCCGGGCGCTTGTGGCGCCTGTTACCATGCGCCCATGAGCACCAACGACAGCAACAGCCAGACAACGGGCCTGTCTTATCGCGCCGCCGGCGTTGATATCGAGGCGGGGGAAGAACTGGTCAGACGCATCGCGCCCGGCGCGCGCGCCACCAGGCGCAGTGGGGTGATCGGCGGCCTGGGTGGTTTCGGCGGCTTGTTTGATCTGCGTGCCACGGGTTATCGCGATCCGATCCTGGTGGCCGGCACCGACGGCGTCGGTACCAAACTGCTGCTGGCCATTGAAACCGGCCGCCACGACAGCATCGGCATCGATCTGGTCGCGATGTGTGTCAACGACGTCGTTGTGCAAGGTGCTGAACCACTCCTGTTCCTCGATTATTTTGCGACCGGCGCCTTGTCGGTAGAGACCGGGGCGGCGGTGGTGAACGGCGTCGCACGGGGTTGCCAGGAAGCCGGTTGTGCCCTGCTCGGTGGCGAGACCGCCGAAATGCCCGGCATGTATGCTGCCCAGCACTACGACCTGGCCGGCTTCTGTGTTGGTGCGGTTGAGCGTGAGCGTCTGCTCGACGGCAGCAAGGTGCGCGCGGGTGATGTGTTGCTGGGGCTCGCTTCCAGCGGTGTGCATTCCAATGGTTATTCCCTGGTGCGTGCCATCCTGACCCGCGGCAACCACGACCTCGCTACGCCCTTCGGCACCGGCACCCTGGCCGATGCCCTGCTTAGCCCGACCCGCATCTATGTCAAACCGCTCTTGCAGGCGCTCGCCAGCACCGAGGTCCACGCCCTCGCTCACATCACCGGTGGCGGCCTGACGGAAAACATTCCGCGGGTGATCCCCGCCGGTTTGTCGGTGCGCATCGATCTGAATAGCTGGCAACTGCCGGCATTGTTCGCCTGGCTGCGTGATGCGGGTCAGGTGGCGCCGGCTGAGATGTTGAAAACTTTCAACTGCGGGATAGGCATGGTGGTGGTGCTGGCAGCGGAAAACGTCGACGCGGTCAGCGCGGCCTTAGTTGCCGCCGGCGAGCAGGTTTACCGCATCGGGGAAGTGGTGGCCGGCGGACAAGGGGTAAGCTACAGCAGGGTTTTGGACTAGCCGCCGGGCGACTTCAAATGCCCTTCCACTGCCGT
>JANOXY010000010.1:0-5902 GCA_031418675.1 Pseudomonadota bacterium | reverse complement strand
GGACGAAACCGCGCTTTTCCTGCATCGGGTTGTCACCGATCTGCCAGCGGAGAAACAAGACATGCTCAAACGGCTTCATGGTTCCAATGAAGCCCTGCGTGGTCGCAAAGTTCTCGTGGTTGATGACGACGCGCGCAACATCTTTGCGCTCACCAGCCTGCTGGAGAATCAGGAAATGGATGTGATCAGCACGACCACGGGCCGCAGCGCTATCGAGATCATTGAAAATACACCCGATGTAAGCATCGTCCTGATGGACATCATGATGCCTGACATTGACGGTTATGAGACGATGCGCGAGATTCGAAAGAATCCTAATCGTAACAAACTGCCCATACTTGCTCTCACGGCCAAAGCCATGAAAGGCGACCGCGAGAAATGCCTGGATGCCGGCGCCAGCGACTATATCGCTAAGCCGGTGAACACCGACCAGCTGCTTTCCCTGATGCGCGTGTGGATGTTTCGATGAACCCACTCGTGCCAAACCTACCCACACCGGTAACGCACATTGGCTATGGCGCCGCGCGAAGAAGCGGTGCGGCGCCCATTCCACATACTCTGCATGGCGAGAGCGAGGCGGAGCTGGTGACCGCAAGCCATGACGACGCCATCAATATCCTCATCGTCGACGATGAACCGCGAAACCTCACTGTTCTCGAATCGATTCTGGAAGGCAGAGGCTACCGGCTGGTGCGCGCCGATACCGCCGACCAGGCGCTGCTCGCGCTGGTGGTTGACGAGTTCGCGCTGCTCATTCTGGATATCCGCATGCCCGGCATGACCGGCATTGAGCTTGCCCACTTGATCAAGGCGCGCAAGAAGACCTCGCAAGTACCGATCATTTTTCTCACTGCCTACTACAACGAAGACCAGCACGTGCTTACGGGCTACGATTCCGGCGCAGTGGATTATCTGCACAAGCCGGTAAACCCGGCCATATTGCGCTCAAAGGTTGCGGTCTTTGCCGACCTGTATAGAAACAACCGCGAGTGTGGGGTGGCCAACCGCACCCTGCTCGCCGAAGTGAGTAAGCGCCGCCGCGCCGAGAATCGACTGCGTGAACTTAACGAAAACCTCGAGCAGCGCGTAACGGAGCGTACGGCAGCGCTGGTGGCCACCAACGATGCCTTGAATGAGGCGGTAGCCATCGCGAGAGAGGCCAACCGGGCGAAGTCGGATTTTCTGTCCAGCATGAGTCATGAATTGCGCACGCCGCTCAATGCGATTCTCGGTTTTGCGCAGCTCATTGATGCTGCGTTGTTGCCGCCAGCGACCCCTCAGAAGCGCAACATCGGTCAGATTCTCAAGGCGGGATGGAATCTGCTGGATCTGATCAACGAACTTCTTGATTTGTCGTTGATTGAGTCCCAGAAACTTACGTTATCGATGGCGCCGATGTCGCTTTCGGAAGTCATGCGCGATTGTCAGAGGATGATTGAACGTGATGCACTGGTTCGGGACGTTCACACCGTTTTTCCTGAGGTGCATTTGCCTTTTGTCGTCAAGGCTGATCAGACACGGGTCAAACAAGTTCTGATCAACCTGCTTTCCAACGCGATCAAGTACAACAAAGAAGGCGGAACGATCGAGGTGGAGTGTCATAGAAGCACGCCAGGTCGGGTACGCATTGAGGTCAGGGACACCGGCGAAGGTTTGACGCCGGACCAATGCGCGCAGCTTTTTCAGCCGTTCAATCGCCTCGGTCGAGAAGCCGGGAGCGTCGAAGGTACGGGCATCGGTCTCGCGTTGTGCAAGCGGCTGGTAGAATTGATGGGTGGAGAAATCGGCGTGGAAAGCACGGTTGGCAAGGGTTGTGTGTTCTGGTTTGAATTGGACATCATGGCCTGATCGGCGCTGAAGGGCGCCACAAATCAACGGGGTTGTGTAGCGCCGGTGCAGGACTACGCCGGCTAGTGATTGGCTACGCTGCTCTGCTCTGCTCGACAGAGAAGGCAGTTGCCCGTTGTGCAAATCGTGGCACATTGTCGCGCTCATGGCGGCGTCGGCTGGGTGGCTCAATCTGGAACTGCGGCCAACAGACAGCCGAGCGCTACGACGAACAAACCAACGACAGCCCGTACGCCGCGCCGGTGGCGGCTACTGTGGTCGATAAACGCCCGCTCGGAATTTGTACTGCCAGGTCACCAGCCCACCAGCGCCGCCGCAGATATCGTTGTAATCAAAACTGTCTCCGCCAAAGCGATTGCCATCTGTCGTTGCGGTCGTCGGCAGGCTATCCCACAGTCCTTGGAAGCGGGCGGCCTGCCAGCCACCAGGCGGAGCCGCACTCCCGGTCTTGCCACACAGCAAATGATCGGCGACGGTCCAGTCCCATGCTGAGAGAGTGTCTAGCTCGATTACTTCGACGCGCGCAAACCCGGTGTAGTTAACCCACGTGCCGATCTTGTCGTCGCTTTTCCACGTACCGCCGTAACCGCGCTTGGCGCCTTCAACAATCGCGCGGCCGTCGGGGCCTCTGTCCGGAAATTTGAAATAGTCGCCGCCCTGGTTATCAATATTCAATTCGACGTCATCGAAGCGGATCTGGCCATCATTAACCAACTGGCGAACGCGGTCCTCATCGGTTTTTTCGAACGGATTGTTGATAACGAACGTACCAACCAAGGGCAGCCAGCCGGTCGTGATGTAGTCATCTTCAATGTCGGTAGTAGCGACCACCTGGAACACCACGGACTTGAGATTGGAATCGTAATTGAGCGCAGCGTCGTGTGGTCGCGTTGTATTGTCGCGCGTCACCTTGAGGTAATAGGCCTTCCGACCCGTATCACGTTCGACTGCGAGGTCCCAGGCGCTGTCCACCAGCAAGGTATTCTCGGCGCCAGCAGGCGGCACTGCCGCAGCCTGGCGGAAGTGTGAATTGGGCAATGCGACGTTGGCCTCTGCATCCCCCTTGCTCTTATACATATCGACATCATAGCCAGTGGAACAGATCCCGCCGACACTGGCTTTGGCAAGACAGCCTTGGTTACTCAAACTACCTATATTTGCGACGCGCAGCGTCTGCGTATCACTACTCGAAGTCGGTGCCTGCAGTTCGATTTGAAACCAGCACAAGGTTTGATCGCGGCCAAACCAGCCCTTCTCAGTCGAACTAAGGCTGTCGTTCAAAATGCCAGATGACACAACGATGGCCTCATTCGGCACCCTGCAGGTGCGCTGGCGAAACCGCATGTGGTAGCGACCGGTACAGGTCTCACAACGGTGGCCGGGCCGTTGTGGGTCGGCCGGCACGATGCGCACATAGAGTCCCCCTTGCGGAACACGATAAGTCACACGTGTATCAGCACCCGCACAGTCATCGGCGATCACGCCGCCGGTTTGTGCATCCGGATTGCTGATCGATACATCGTTGACCTCTTTGGTACATCCCGGCTTACCCGGCAAGTGGCCGTCTACGTGTTGTGTGGCGTCAGCGATTGCGATGGGGTCGGAGAGATCGTTGGCCAGGAAAGCTTCGACTAGCACACCATTCATCGTCGCGTCTGATCCTTCGTTGATAAAATCGAATGCCCCCGGGTCCTTGATGTAAAACCACTCATTGGCGCCGCCGTGTCCGAACACGCCGTCGTGCACACCCGCTTCTTTGTCGTAGCCGTGCAGGTCGGCGTTGGGTAGCGGCATCGAGTTGGGAACACGCCAGAGATGGGGGTCGGCCTTGGCCGTTGCGGCATTGCATTGTGGCGCTGCCGGTCCTACTTCGACGACGGTGCCAAAATGATCGGAGTACAGGAAATCCCGCGCGAGACTGACGTGCTGCACACAGGAGCCGCGTTCCCAGTTGAACAGCGGGCCGCTAGGCGCGTTAGGGTAGTCGCCGGTGCCCGGTGCATTCGGGATATTCGATCTGCTGAAGCGCGCTAACACCGAGTCATAGCGCGAGCCGCGGTCGAACTTGTCTAGCTCAGCGTTTGAATAATGTCGTCCCCCGCAGGTTTCGCGCTCGTGTTCGTTGCATGAGATATGGCTGCGGCGACCCGTGACATCGAAGCTCAAGCCCGGGTCGCCTGCCGGATTTTCCAACCACAGGTCGTAGAAATCGGGAAATGGCGGATTAGCGTGGCGTGGGTCGAACGCCAGCCGATACTGTTGAAAAACCGTCTTAGGACTGCCGCTCGCGGGCTCTCCTATGGCCGCGGGTGGGTCTGGGATTAATGCGTCGAAATGAGGATTGGAAGATTGATCGATGGCATGCGCAGGGTCGTCCACCGTGTTCAAGCCATACATCAAAGACAGATCGCCGCCCCCATCGCTCTGGTGGTTGCTGCCCACCCCGTCAAATTTCGGATGACGACCGACGGAAGGCGGCATATTCAAATTCCAGTCGCCAAACAGCAGCGCGTCATAAGCAGGTGGCGCGCCCTTGCGCATGAGCGCGACCACGGGCGCGGCATCGTCCAGGACCTGGTGCGCAAGTGCCTGGTACGAATCCGTAATGTTGTTGGTCGCTGACTGAGTATGGGTCCAGCCGATCAACAGCGGTGCCCCGGTTCGGGGATTTTTCAGCCGAATGCCGGCAAAGCCCTTGGCCGCCATGCAATCCAAGCCTTCGCATTCGCCGTACTGCTTCCACCAGACGAAGTCATTGGCCTTGAAGGATGCGAGCTCCGGCCAACCGAGTTGCGCAGGTACGACTGGACTCACATCATCGAGCTCGTTCAAGGTGTCGGAGGTGCCTTGATAGTTGCTGGTGGCACCCGGGTTGACCGCCTCGGGGGCGAATTTGCTGAAGATGGCGAGCCCCGAGTCTTGTTCGGCAAACCCTTCGTCGATACTGGCCATGCCGGCCGTATCGATATGCGCCAGGAAGTAGGGGTATCCGCTCTTCAATATTTTCGACAATTCGAACTGTGCTTCGGAGACGAACACCTCCGACAGCACAACGACATCGAAATTCTTAGCTGAGACGTAGTCACGTAGTCGGCCAGCGCGCTGTCGATCGGATAATCCCCAAGCGCTGCTTGCGCCGCCGACGTGGCCGAATGGCCCACTCTCCGGCAAAAACTGACTGTTCTGTGCAAATACCGAGTAGATGTTGCGGACCCCAACGGGCGCAGGATCACGAGTAAAAGCAGGCGATGGCAGTATCGGCCCCCAGGAAATGCCCCCGCCGCTCATCGTATTGGGGGTCCCCATCGATACCGTCGCGGTGTAATTTCCCGCGCTGCCGAGCGCCGCGGAGAGCAGCGAGCAACGTTGCACAACACCGTTACCTGCTCGCAGGTAAGCGCAGGAACTACGCGGCATGACCGGGCCGGTGAAATGCAAACCCGCGGGACCGTTGATCGTGACCATCGAAAGCGGCGCTTGCACGTCAGTCTCATACTCGATGGTGACGACATTCGTGGCGCCCAGATGTTGATCCGCGTAGGGGGAGATGCGCGTGGCGCGCGGCGGTAGGTAGCTTGTTGCTGCGGTGAAAGGCACAGTCTGCGAGAGCGGCATGCCAGGATCCTTGACGCGCACGGCAACGCTGTGGGCTCCCGCAATCTTTAGACCTTCCTGGGCATAGTCGAACGCGCAGATTGCGCTTCTACAGCGAACTGCAAAGGCGCTGCTAAGCCCGGCTGCGCTGGTGACAACAACTTCATAGTTTTCGAGGTCACTCATTTGCGACCACAACACGATGGGTTGGATGGAGGTCATCGCGCCCGTTCGCGGACTCAATATCCGCGGAGACACCTGGGTCTGTGCCGCGCCCCCCACATTGACTCGAAAACTGACCACTTTTTGTGGCCCCCAGGCGTCGCCGCAACTGGCACTGATCAGCGCAAGGTAGTGGCCGTCACCGAGCCCGTAGTTTCTTGTGCAGACGGTTTCACTACCGCGCCCGTTGCAGGCGATCTGGGAGCGCCACAGCACCTCATCTTTCACGACGCTCAGC
>JANOXY010000009.1:0-3762 GCA_031418675.1 Pseudomonadota bacterium | reverse complement strand
GCAGCGCTGCACCGACCAAGGTGGAAGTGATGGATTTCACCATCGAGGAAGACTGCCAACGCAACTCCCGGTTCAGACCCAGTCCATAACGTTCGAGCAGCAAGCGCCCGTGGTGTAAAACCAGCAGGCCGCTCAAGTGTTCGTCGCGCATCAGGTCATCGATGTTGCAGCTGCGTCCCTGATCGTCGAAGCGCACATCGGGCAAAGGAGCCCCTGGCGGCAAATCGTGAACCTGTGGACCACACTTTACGGTGCGAGTGGCGAAGATACGGTCCCAGTGCAGAAAACCTTCGGCCTGGATATTAGGTGACCACAGCAAAAAGTCGCCGCCCAACAGGCGTGCCAGCCAGCGTTCGTTACTTTCTTTCGGTGTGCCCGTCGTCATGTGCTTTCCCGCTTGTCTACCGGTTGACGCCACCAGCTGGCGCTGCTGGCACAACGCTAGGCGCTGTGTGACGAGCTGACAAGCGCCAGTAACGAGCAACGAGTGCGGCGCGCCGCGCAACATCCATAAAACGCGGGGCAAAAAAAAGGCCGCCCTGACGGACGGCCCCAGCTGCGCTCTAGCGAGCGCTCGCGCTTAGTAGCGCGAGGCGCGCGGCTCGCGCGGCTTCGCTTCGTTGACGCGCATGTTGCGCCCCTTCAGCGGTTGTTCGTTAAGAGCCTTGATCGCAGCCTGAGCATCGGAGTTGCTCGGCATTTCGACGAAGCCGAAACCCTTGGATTCACCCGACATCTTATCGATGATCACAGATGCGCTGGAGACCTCACCAGAGGCCGAGAACAGCTCACGCAGGTCGGCGTCGGTGACGCCATAGGCTAAATTGCCAACATATATATTCATTCAAATCTCACACAAAGATGTGTCTTGTAAGTTTTAGCGAGATTCGGAGTCCATGACACAAAGTCTTCCGCCTCTCGATCCGCCGTCAAACGGCAAATGCCTTGACTCTAAAGAAGCGGCCGATGAGGAGTTGTGTCAAAGGGAAGCTTGCTTAGGGTGGGGTGCGCGTCGCCATTTTTGCCGGCGCATTTAAGCTTGGTGATGACATCCTACTCCCCATCCCTTGACAAAGACAGCAAAATTATTCAGAGGGCTTGGTTTGCAACGGGCACAATGTGCGGTGACACACGCTGAGTATCGATGTGTGGGGTCGTAAGGCGCGCCAGGCAGCGCCGACGAGGGTACCGATTATTCTCGATATTTGCCCGCGCGACGCGGATCGCGGCTGCTATCATGCACGCGGCTCGCGCGCATTCCCGCGTGCTGCCACGCTTATCCAATACGCCGACGTGCAACTATCGCTTTGAATATCTTGGTGACGCCCTTGCCCACACCGGGCGGCTGGTGTTTGGGGTCAATTTGGCCATGATGGCTGGCTATGCAACGAGGGCACGGCTCGCGCTCGCCACGATGCTGGCGATTTGGCTGTCGACCGCCAGCACCGTCATGGCGGACGACGGTACCGCCCTGCTGCTCGATGCCGCTACCACCGAACCAGATGCCAGGTCCGTACCCACGGCGTCAGCGCGCGCCTATTCCATCATTGAGCTGCAAAATTTTCGACAGACAACGGGCGGTAACAGCACGGCGCCAAGCGCAGTACTGACGGATTTGAACCCGCTGCAACACGCCTGGTATCTGCTCGAGATCCGCCCGGTCGATGGTCCGGCTGTGGTTTATCACCTGCAGCTGCCGGCGCCGCAGCAGCAACGCCTGTTGCTCGATGCCGCCGACGGTTCTCGGCTGCTGATCACCCACCCCGACGGTGATACCCGTTGCGAGCTGCGCGGTGAAAACGCGCTGGCACTGGCGTCCATGCAAAAGCTGCCCTATGTGCCGCTGTGTGATGGCCAGCTCTATCTGCGCCGCCGTTTGCGCGGCGCTGAGACGTCGTTGGAAACCGTGGTGGAATTTCTGCGCGATCGGGTGTGGGGCGGTGAGTTCCTGGTCAGCGCCGTCAAAGATCGTCTGAAGGATGCGGAGCGTGACGTTGCGACCTTCGGTGCCAACAGCACGCGCTCGGGTTCGACGTTCGACGGGCCCCGCCCAGCGCGTGTTGCAGAGGCCTATGCAACAGCCACCATCGCAACCGAACGTCTCGGTATCACCGTAGCAACACCCGACAACATGCTCACCGGCCAGTGGTATCCAGCGCGCGACCAGCGCGGCGTATTTGTCAGCGTCATGGAGCCCGATGCGGTGGCGCCCGAGATCCTGCAGCAGCAGCTGGGCAGCGTGAATGCGCTGGATGGCATCGAGCGTAGTGCGCTTACCTACCTGGTCGCTTTTGATCTTGCGCAGTTCGACATGGCTTTCACCATGGGCACCGATCATCCGCGGGTGGACTGGTCGCCGCGTGCTTTTGCCAGCCGTGCGCGCTCCGACTGGCCGGGGCCCGACGGTTTTGCCACGCTCCAACCATTGGCCATGACCGGCATGGTGCCGCCGTGGCAAACCACCCGCACCGTGGCAACCTTCGTCGGTGGCTTCAAGCGCGACCACGGTGCATTCAAATACGGCGCGTTCTCGCAGCGCGACAATGGCAATCACTACGGTTTTGTCGAAGAGGGCGTGGTGTTATCAACTTTGAAACCCGGTCTTGCCACGCTCTATGTACTGGTCGACGGTAGCGTGCACATGCGTACCTGGACTGAGCGTGACAATGCCAAGCTGGCCCTGGTTCGTTATGCGCGCCAGAACGGCGTGGCACTGGTCGAACGGGATCACGACAGCGGCGAGTCGGTGCCGGGTCTGCTGGTCAATCGCTGGGGGCCCGGTAACTGGTCGGGCTCCAGCGAATCCAGTCTGCGTGCCCTGCGTGCCGGCCTGTGTCTGGCTCGTCACGACGGACGCAGCATGCTGATCTACGCGTATTTCTCCACCGCCACACCCTCGGCCATGGCGCGGGTGTTCCAGGCCTATGACTGCGACTACGCCATGCTGCTCGATATGAATGCGCTGGTGCATACTTATCTCGCCTTGTATCACCAGGACCGCGAGCAGACGGTGATCGAACATGTGGTACGCGAAATGACCCAGGGCGATCCGGTATTGCGCGGCGAGCCCGTGCCGCGTTTTTTGTCGACCCCCGACAATCGTGATTTTTTCTATCTCACGCGGCGCGCGACGCCGGTCGAAACGCCGTGATGTTTCGTCTGCTGGCCGTGACGCTAATGTTAGTCGCGAGTCTCGGCACGCAGGCCGATGGCACACAGGCGCAACACAACCGCGCACTGCTTGAGCACATCGCCGAGGTGCATGCTTATACACCGCAACAGATGGACGACTTGCGCGCGCTGGTATTGGGCTCGGGTTCTATGGGACAGGGCAATCCGGCGATTACCATGCATGCCGATACGCGCGAGGCCTGTACGGCGCGTCTGGCCAGCGTCGATGTCGACGATGGTAATGCCGATTTCGAACGCATCTGCGGCGCCAAATTCATGGCACCACTTTATGATCCAGCCCGTGAGAATGCTGAGCAGGCGCGGGCCTGTATCGATCAATTCGAGTTTCCGAATATCCCTTGTGAATATCCGGTCGTGTGGGTGAAGGCGGTCGAAGCCGCACAGATCTGTGCGGCGGTGGGCAAGCGTTTATGCGATGCCCATGAATGGGAAGGCGCGTGCGAAGGTGCCGTGCAAGCGCCGGACTATCGTTTTGATCTGGCTCAAGGTGTGGGCATGGGCGCCGCCGCCGCGCGCATGCGCGCGGCCCACAACAAAACCTACGCGCCCCTGGCGCGGTGGAGCTACGGA
>JANOXY010000008.1:0-9138 GCA_031418675.1 Pseudomonadota bacterium | reverse complement strand
GATCCGGCTGCTATCGCGCGCGCGCGCGGCGAGGTGTGGCCGACGGCGCGCGATCCTGAGGAATAGCACGAAGCCCTGGCCTAGCTCGGATATGTGGGCGTGCGCGAATTGCCACACCTCATCGACGCGGCCTGCGAAGCCGGTGACAGCGCAGGAACGCTGGTCAACAGCTGGCTCGCGACGCTCTTCGAGCGCGGTCGCGCCGTCCGCCTGGTGAGCGAGCCCGGCGGCTGGCTTGCTACCGAACGGCATCACGAACTCGCCGCGATCCTGCCTGAGGCTCACTTCGACATGAATGCGGCCGCCGCGGCCTATCGTCCGCCGACCACGGGCAGTCGCGATGAGGCGATCAAGGCCCTCGTGCACAGTCGCCTTGACGCCGTAGGCCCGACCAGCGCCGCGGCATTAGCCCTGGCCTTACCGTGCGAGATGGGGTCAATAGAACAAGCTTTGCTCGCGCTCGAGCGCGGCGGCGTTGTTATGCGCGGGCAGTTCTGTAACGACTATCCCGATGAGCAGTGGTGTGAACGGCGAGTGCTGGCGCGCATCCACCGCTACACCATCAACCGGCTGCGCCAGGAAATCGAACCGGTGCCGAGCGCGGTTTATATCCGTTTTCTGTGTGAGTGGCAGGCCCTGGCGCCCAGCGCGCGCGTTGAAGGCAGCGCGGGATTGCAAGTGGTGCTCAGTCAGCTGTCTGGTTTTGAGGCACCGGTCGCCGCGTGGGAGAGCGATATCTTGCCAGCGCGCGTGCGTGGTTATGACAATCGCATGCTTGACGAGGTGATACGCGCCGGGCGTTACGTGTGGCTGCGTTTGAGCCCAAAACGCAGTAGTGCCCCGCGACTCGCGGGCACGCTGCGCACCACACCCGTGAGCCTGATCGCACGCAGCGAACTTCAGGCCTGGCTGGCGGCGGCTGGGCCTGACGACGGCTGTCAACTAAGCAGCGCAGCGGTGCGGGTGCTGGAACACGTTACCCAGCGTGGCGCCGCTTTTTTCGATGACATCGTCGCGGCCGGTGGACTGTTGCGCAGTCAAGTTGAAAGCGCGCTCGACGAACTGGCGGCCGCAGGGCTGATTACCTGTGACAGTTTTGTAGGTCTGCGTGCGCTGACGACGCCACTCGCGCGCCGCAATCCGCTCGGTCGCCGCGCCCGTCGCACGACGGTGGCGGGCATTGAAGACGCGGGGCGTTGGGACCGACTCGTGCGGCCGAGCGAACGATTGAGCGGCGGCGAAGAGGGCTTGAGCGAAGATGTGATAGAGCTGATAGCGCGCGGGCTGCTGCGTCGCTACGGCGTGGTATTCCGTCGTGTGCTGGAGCGCGAAGCTGCGCTGCCACCCTGGCGGCTGCTGCTGCGCGCCTTGCGTCGTCTGGAATCGAGCGGCGAAATTCGTGGTGGGCGTTTCATTGCCGGCGCAACCGGTGAGCAGTTTGCGGCGGCCGAGGCGGTCGCTGCGTTGCGCGAGTGCGGCAAGCGCATGGACAGTGGCGGCGTCATTCGCGTCAGCGCGGTAGATCCCTTGAATATTTTTGGCTGGGGAACGCCCGCTACGCGCGTGCCGGCCCACGCCAGCAATCACCTTGCTTTACTGGCCGGTGAAGTTGTCGGAGTCAAAAACGGGGCCGACATTCAGGTCGTGAAATCGCTGGATAGAGCCACTGATCTGCGCGTACGCACGGCACTGGTCGGCGGCCTCTTGCCGGCGGCGGGTGGCTTACGCCTAGCGCGTCGTCGCTTCTAAAACGTGGCGCGGCCGGGCGCGCCGTCTGGTTTAAATAGCCGTCATGAAAATTGTCATCGCCCCCGATTCCTTCAAGGAAAGCCTGAGCGCAAGCGCCGTGGCCGAGGCGCTGGGCGCGGGATTGCGCAAGGTCTGGCCCGCGGCAGAGATCGTGATGGTACCGATGGCGGACGGTGGTGAGGGGACCTTAGCGGCCCTGTGTGGCGAGCATGGTGAGTCGATCGCAGTCCACGGTCCGCGTGGGGCCATGGTCAACGCTCGCTGGGGGGTTTTGGCCGACGGTTGCACGGCGGTCATCGAGGTCGCGCAGGCGATTGGTCTGGATAAGCTTGCGCCCGAGGAACGTAACCCGCTGCTCACGAGTTCCTTTGGCGTCGGCGAACTAATCCGGGCCTGTCTCGATCGCGGACTGCGTCGCTTTGTGGTCGGACTCGGCGGCTCGGCTACCGTTGACGGCGGGGTCGGCATGTTGCAGGCACTGGGCGCACGCTTTCTCGACGGGCGAGGTGTGCCGTTGCGTGCTCACTGTGGTGGCAGCAGCTTGAGCGCCATTGCGACGGTCGACTTTTCACTTTTCGACCGGCGGCTGGACAGCGCTCATTTCGACCTTGCCTGCGATGTTGACAATCCCCTCTGCGGTGAGCGCGGTGCGGCGGCGGTGTTTGGTCCCCAGAAGGGAGCCAGCCCTGAAGACGTCGCAATCCTGGACCAGGGACTGACCCATCTTTACGCACTGATGGAAGGCGTTCTGGGTCGTCAGGTCGTCGAGCGGCCAGGCGCTGGCGCGGCAGGCGGGCTGGGTGCAGCCATGCTGCTGTGCTTGCAGGCGAACCTGCGGCCCGGCATCGAAGTAGTCATCGACGCGAGCGGGCTCGCCGACTTGCTCACTGGCGCGGATTTGGTCGTGACAGGGGAGGGCAGGGTGGACGAACAGACACTGTTTGGCAAAGCGCCGGCTGGTGTCGCGCGCCTGGCGCGCGCCTGCGGTGTGCCCGTCATCGCCGTGGGCGGAAGTCTCGCGTCTGTGGAAGCGCTTTGGAAGTCGGGGCTCTTTGATGCCATAGAGGCGGCCGTGTGTCGCCCTTGTTCCGTTGCGGATGCCTTGTCCAGCGCACGGTCTAATCTCACCGATGCCGGCATACGTATCGGCATGTGGCTTAGCTTTTCCCCTTTTGCTCACAAATCACTTTAAGTTGCAAACCTGTTAGCCAGATGGGCTGGTCAGGTCGTCGCTGCGAATCGGCGACTTTCCCAAAAATTTAGTCCTGAACGGTTATAAAATTTCTATTTCGAGCGTTTGAATTGTTTTCGGCTAATGCGGGCCTATCGAGCGATATGTTCAAATCCAGGTTCTATAAGTCCCGTACGAAAAAATTATGTCACCAGAAGAGCTAGGGCGAGCGATTCGTGCCGAACGCCGACTTCAAAAGCTAAGACAAGGCGAACTTGCCGCTTTGGCAGGGGTCGGGAACCGTTTTCTCTCGGATCTCGAGAATGGCAAGCCAACAGTAGAACTCGGACGCGCGATGCAAGTGCTGAATATGCTCGGACTGACCGTTTCGGTGCGATCGCGTGACTGGCGCGATCTCGAATAGACATGGCGAACACCACACTAGATGTGCTGATGAACGGCAGGCTCGCGGGCCGGCTGAGCGAATCGTCGGCCGGAATTTGGACATTCATCTACGCAGCGGGGGCCGACAGCTCAACACCGCCGGTCTCCTTGGCCTTGCCCAGACGCCAAAGCGCTTACCAGGGCGATCGCGTGAGAGCGGTGTTTTGCAACCTCTTGCCGGAAGGTGAAATCCGCTTACGCTTGGCTCAGAGTCTGGGCATCTCTGAGCGCAACGACTTTGCTTTGCTGGCCCGCCTCGCCGGCGATTGCCCCGGCGCCCTCAGCTTGCGCCCAAGCCCTGGCGGCAACATCGAAGCGCGCGCGCCGCGGCGACTCAGCGAAGTTGAGTTGCGTAACGCCATGGCAATCCTGCCGATGCACCCCCTGTTGGCAGAGGCTGACGGCCTGCGCGTGACCCTGCCCGGGGAATTCGACAAGTTGCCTGTGCGCTACGCCGACGGCACGGTGACACTGATGCTCGATGGGCATCTCACCACCCACATCCTGAAGCCCGCCCGCCCCGGATTGCGCGAGTCGGTCATGAATGAGGCCTACACCAGCCAACTCGCGGCGGCTTTCGGCCTGCCGGTGGCCGCCTGTGAAATCATCCATGGTCAGGTCGCCGTGTTGTGTGTCACGCGGGTCGACAGAGAGGGCAGCGAGGTCGTGAATGCGTCCCACATGGAGGACTTTTGTCAGGTTGCAGGCTTCAACCCCCACGAAAAATTCCCGCGGGAAGGCGGACCTGGCCTGCACGATATCGCGCGCATGTTGCGGGATTTGAGCGCACGCCCGGCTGCCGATTTACGCGCCCTGGTGCAATGGGCAGTGTTCTGCTTCCTGGTCGGCTTCGGTGCCGGACACGCTAAACAACTCGCACTGCTGTATGGCATTCATGCCCCGCGGCTCGCCCCGTTTTTCGGACTGTGGTCTACCCATGTCTATGACAGTATGAACTACCGCATGGGTTTTCCCATCGGCGGTGAAGACCGTCCGGACTGGATGACAATAGGACGATGGTACGAATTCGCCCAGCAAATTGGCGTGCGGACCACCTACGTCGAAGACGTGTTGAGAGACGCGGCACTAGGTCTGCCGCAGCTCGCGGCAGAAGTCGAGGAGCGCTTTCAACGGCGTAACGGCTACGCGGGTATCGTGCGGCAGATTCGAGCGTTAATCGATCAGCGTGCGCGTCAGTTATTGGTCTCGCTCCAAGCGGAGTCCGCCAAAGCCCGCGGCGAAGGGCGCGGGCCCAAAAAACAGACAGCAGTATCCAGCACGGTTATCTGAGCTGGGAGCTAGATTCGTTCAGCGACTCAGTGCGGGAAAGTCAGGATGCAAGTGCGGTGGGCGGCACGTAGGTGCCGTGCGCGGAGATATCGGTCAGGACGATGACATCATCCTCCAAGGGTTGGGCAAGCAGATGTTGACGCGAAACGTTGCGAAAATCGGCATCTAGCGCTACATCGTTATTCAGGCCGCGCCCGACGCGGTTGACACCAGCGTGCAAGGTATAGCTTCTGCCGTCGGCCGCAATCAGCGTCCACTCCCGGTTGTGAGCCAATGAAAACGCGTGCATCGCAAGCTTGAGCGAAAGGGCACTGCCGCGCGCCAAGTGCACGTTCACAGCTTTACCTTGGGGAAGGCGCCGCATTTCGTCCGGTTCGAAGCGGTAGGCCGCGGAGGATAAAGAAAATATCTGGGTCGCGAGAGCGTGCGCGGGAGCTGCGGCCCTTGGGGCTTTTGTTGCCATGACTAACTGCACCGCGCTGCGACGTGCTTTCAAATACTGGAGGTACTTGATCAAGGCAACGCGAGTGAAACTATCGCGGTCAGGGGGCAGATCAACGAGACGAGCGAAGACCGACCGCCAGTCAAAGTCTTTGGAGAAAACGCCAAGACCTATGCGAGCGATGGCAGGGCCACAGGCTTGCATAAGGCTGTCGTACCCATCGACTACTTCGCCGATGCGCCGCACGAGATTGACGATCTCTCGTTCTTCGACTTCGAGCTCTGCATTGGAGCTTTGCATGAGTTCGTGTAAGCGGCTCGGCGAGACGTTGGTACGGGCGCTGAGCGCGAACGCAAAATCCGCGGGGGATTCGAAACGGAGGCTTTCGGCCCCCCAGGGGAGTTCGATTGGCCGGCAGCCATGGGCGGGCAAAATCCGCGTCACCAACCTGCGCAGGGATTTAGTCGCACGGGGCCAAAACGCATTGAAAATCATTATTTTCAATATCTTGTAGGACTAACTTAAAGTAGTGCAGAGATATTAGATAAAGGCTAATCGAGATTCAAGCGCGGGTCTGTGACGGTAGTCGGGATTCGCCCCGTGGCTTAGCCTGCCTTCTCTATGCGCGCTTTATCGAAACGGCCAAATTTCCATTAGTTTCAGCATGAACGGGGTCCAGGCCAGGGCCAGGGCGCCGAACATTGCCGTTTCTATGAAGATTGCGCGTTTGAGACGCGCTTTTTCGGTATCGCTGCTGTCGGACATGAATATGCGCGCCATACAGATGTCTAGCGGGATGGCGAATAGCAGCATCACCATGATGGTGGGTGCAATCACCGACGGCAGCAGACGCCAGTCATGGAGGTAGGTGGTGCCGTCGGCAAAAGGTGCGGCAATGATGCAGGTCAGAGCAGCAAGCATCAGCAGCGCACGAAGTGTGCCGAGGCTTCGTATCCAGTTCATCACTTCTGCCGGGTCTTCCTTCGTTTGTCGCGAGTTGGTGCGCGACGATAATACACTATGCTCCCAACTCCTTTTGGCAGCTCCTAAACATGGCTCTGCGTTTCTCGGCTCTCGCGTCCCGGTTTGTCGGTGAGACGGGTACCCGTCTGCTGATGGACGATCTGGGTGAAGTTTTAGACAGCGATGGAGAAATCTGTAACCTCGGTGGTGGCAATCCGGCACGCATTCCCGCCATGCAGGATGTGTTTCGCGAGGCCATGCGTCGCCAACTGGACGACGGTACTTTTGACCGCCTGAGTGGTGCTTACGACGGACCGCAAGGCTATCGTCCGTTTCTGCGCGCGGTGGCTGCCTTGTTTCGCAATCGTTTTGGCTGGCAGCTGGACGCCAATAACGTGGCGGTGACGGCGGGCAGCCAGTCGAGTTTTTTTATTTTGTTCAATCTTTTTAGCGGTATGGGCGACGACGGGCGCATTCGTCACTTGCGGCTTCCTTTGACGCCGGAATACATCGGCTATGGCGATCTTGCGGCTTGCGCCGACGCTATTGAGTCAAGTCGCCCACTCATCGAACTGCTCGGTGAACACAGCTTTAAATACCGTATTGATTTCTCCCAATTGCGGCTGGATGTCGATACCGGTGCGGTGTGTGTCAGCCGCCCGACCAATCCGACTGGCAACGTCATATCCAGCGACGAGCTGCGGACCTTGCTCGACATGACGCGCGCGGCGGATGTGCCGTTGATTATCGACAACGCCTACGGCGCACCATTCCCCGACATCATGTTTAGCAACGGCGACCCGGTTTACGAGCAACACGTGATTTATTGCATGAGTTTGTCGAAACTCGGCTTACCCGGATTGCGCACGGGAATCATTATCGCGCGACCGGAAATCATCGAAGCTGTTCGAAGCTTCAACGCAATTCTGACCCTTGCTTCGAGCAGTCTGGGTGCGAGTCTGGTGACTGAGCTGTTCGAAAGCGGCGAAGTACTCAGGCTTTCAAAAGACATCGTACGGCCGTTTTATCAGGCGCGTTCGCAACAGGCTGTGAGCTGGTGTGAGCGCTATCTGGCGGGTTGCCCGTATCGGATCCACGTTCCCGAAGGGGCGATCTTTTTATGGCTTTGGTTTCCTGATCTGCCTATCACCACGCAAGAACTCTATAAGCGGCTCAAGCTGCGCAATGTGTTGGTCATCCCTGGCCGGTACTTTTTCCCCGGCTTGAAAGCGCCCTGGGAACACACAGATCAGTGCCTGCGCATCTCCTATGCGCAATCGGAGCGTGAAGTGGAGCACGGGATCAGCATCATCGCGGAGGAAGTGCGTCGCGCCTACAGCAGCCCTTGAGCACCGCGCGGAACTCAAGGGCCCCGAGGAGCCAGATGCTCGCGGGCCAAACTCTGCACGGGCGAAAGCAGGCGATCGAGCAGAGATTTTGGTCGCTCAACTCGCACCCGGTAGACGTTTCGGTCCTGGGCCGCGCTGGCGATGTATTCGTCGCTAGTCGCTAATCGGTCGACCAGACCCAGATCGAGGGCGCGAGTCCCAAGCCAATACTCGCCGGTGGCGACCCTCTCAATGTCCAGCTGCGGACGGTGGGTGCTCACGAAATCTTTGAACAAAGCGTGGGCATCATCAATTTCAGCCTGGAATTTTTCGCGGCCGACACTGGTGTTCTCACCAAACATGGTCAAAGTGCGTTTGTACTTGCCGGCGGTTATCAGCTCGAAATCGATATCGTGCTTGCGCAGCAGGCGGTTGAAATTGGGGACCTGGGCAACCACACCGATGGAACCGATAATGGCGAAAGGCGCGGCGAGAATGAGGTCGGCTACGCAGGCCATCATATAGCCTCCGCTCGCGGCAACCTTGTCGACGATGACCGTCAGCCGAATGTCACGGTCGCGGACCCGGCGCAACTGTGAAGCGGCGAGGCCATATCCGTGTATCGTGCCTCCTGCGCTTTCGAGAACGATTGCGACTTCGTCACCACCATTGGCGACGGACAGAATCGCCGAGATTTCCTCGCGCAGCGAAGCCACCGCCTCGGCACGAAGATCGCCGGTGAAATTGCAAACAAAAAGGCGATTTCCAGTCGGTGCAGCCGCTTGTGTCTTGCGCGTCTGCTTGACCTCCTTTATGCGTCGCTTGAAGGCCTTGGGCGAGGAAAGCACTGATTCCATCTGCAACTGGCAATCGATGAGCCTGTCGTTGAGCCGCTCGATAGATAGCAGTGGTCGCGTCGCTTGGTGTCGGGCGCCGCGCACGATGAGCAAAGCGACGAGCACGGGCATGAGGCACAGGCCGAGCACGGTCAGTGCCTTAGCCGCGAACAGAAGATATTCGATGACGAAATACATGATGCCAACCCACTCCAGACAAGACCAACGGGCGATTGTGGCTGAGCCAAGAGCCCAACTGAGAGGCAGTTTAGTCGTTCGGCAGGCGCAGCAGACAGGTGGCGAGGGAGCATGAGCACGCAAATCGGGCAGGCCCGCTGTTGATCGGCGCGACCTAAGCTTAGGTTGGCGCTCTGGCGCGCTCCTGCAGATAGCACTCGGTACGGCAGATTTGTTCGACGATGCGTACTCTGGTTGCGTCGCCAATGGAAGAAAACCACAAGCCGATCTCAAAACCGCTGAGGTTTTCGCGCACCATCACGACCCTGGCAGTAAAGCGTTGCACTTGGCCGCGTAGCGGGATTTCGAGGTCGAGAAGGGTACCGGCAGGAATATATTCTTCGCTGAGGAAGCTGAGGCCGACGTCCCCCGTCGCCGGCGTCGACTTCTTGCTGGACCACGGTAGCAGTGGCCGTCGCCGGTAACGCAACGGAAACTGCACCGGGTGGGGGATGAAGTCCTCATTAGAATTATCGTTGCGAGCGGTACTTACGCTCGCGATCGTACTGGGCATTGAGAACGGCAGAGCACGGCCGTGTTTTTGGCTGTCGTTGCTATGCATCGTCCAGACCTCGCAAAAATTTACCTAAATTTAATAGGTTGCGAGTCTTATTTATAGTCAGTTCGAGATTTGGTGTCAAGCCCCGCAGGACTTCACGGGGACTTCCGTTGCGGAGA
>JANOXY010000007.1:0-3048 GCA_031418675.1 Pseudomonadota bacterium | reverse complement strand
TATTTTATCTGCGTTCCTTTCTGTGTTTTTTTTAATTGCTTTTTTTGTTTGTGTGGGGGCGGGATGGCTCACAGTCTGGTTTGTGGGGGGCGGCCACCACGGCCCGCGCGTTATACGCACCACCGTGGGTGAGCAGGAGTGCAAAACGGCCGTTCATTGCGGTATAGCCCAGCTTGTTGGTGGGCCAACTCAGCGATGTCTGATCAGCTCCCGCTGCACTGCCCGACAGGAGCAGCAAGCAAAAAGCAGGCAGCCACCACCATACCGAAACACGGATGGTGTTAGATTTGTAGCGATACATCTCTTTATTTTCCTGAGCCCGGCGGTGCTTGGGCCAAACTCAGTCTTTGTTTCTATTTGTAACGCTAGGGTACGACCCCACTAGCCAGTCGTCCAGTGCGCGCCGCAGGGCCCTGACCAAACCGGGACGTGTTTCCAGCCTTCCCCGATCGGCCGTCGTGCCCTATTCGATTCTTCGCTACAGTGCCTGCTTGCGGCACCCGCCGGTACAACAAACCCCGAAGGAATCCGAGATGACAAAAGTGCTCGCCGCGACGCTACTTCTTGCCCTGAGTAACGCTGCCCATGCCGATAGTAAAACGAACACCCCGGACTATCGCGCCCGCGGCAAGCAGGCCCTCGACGTCATCACCGGCAATACCACCGCCCAGGTCTTGGCCAGCGTTGCCGAGACTTCACCTGATCTCGCGCAATGGATAGCCGATTTTGCCTACGGCCAAGTGGTCTCGCGCCCTCAACTCGACTTGTGTACGCGCGAACTCGCCACCGTTGCATCGCTGACCACGCTTGGTAATGCACCGCGCCAGCTCACCGCCCACGTTAATGGCGCGCTTAACGCGGGCTGTAAACCGGAAGCGGTGGTCGAGGTGGTGACCCAAATGGCGGTATACGCCGGTTTCCCGGCAGCGCTGAACGGCATCACTGTCGTCAAAGAAGTGTTTGACGAGCGCAAAATCACACCTGAGCAGGCGCAGCAGCATTAGATTTTGCGAGGTCCAACTGTAGGTCCGACTGTAGGTCCGACTTTAGTCGGACATTCAAGACAATGGCCAGAGGTGGGTTAATGTCCGATTAAAATCGGACCTACAAAAAAAGGCCGCCCATGGGCGGCCTCGGGCTTTAGCAATTTATTGAACTCAAGCCGCGCTGCGCATCTCCGCGCGCAGCCGCGCCGTCGCAGCATCGTCGACCGTCATGCTCTGCTCGTCGATGACTACACCGTAGTACTGCCGCGCGGCGCCGAGTGAAATGTACTCGTCCAGCACGTCGTCCAGGACCGTGGTGACGTCGCGCTCCAGCGCGTTGCCCCAACCACCGCCGCCGGTTGATTCGAACATAAAAGTTTCACCGTGGTGAAATGGCACGCTCGCCAGCAGCGGGCTTTTCCAGCCGCCCTTGCCGTCCAGCCCACCGATGACTTCGCGCGAGCCATCGGTATGGATCTTGATCTGGCGCTGGACATCGGAGCGCTGCCCGCCGTTCACACCGGGACTGCCTTCGAGGGTGCGGGCTGATTCCATCGACAGCTCACCATCGGCCAGGTAGCGCACCTTGAACACCGCACCGAGTCCACCACGGAATTTGCCCGGCCCGCCACTGTCGGTGCGCAACTCAAACGCTTCATAGGCAATCGGGAACAACAATTCGGCGGTTTCCGCCGGCATGTTCATGCAATTTCCCAACGCGTCTTCCGTCACATTCATGCCGTCGGCAAACGGCGTACCGCCCCAACCGCCGGCGGGGAGATCGGAAAATACATTGCTCGATCCATCCGCTTCGACCACCGACGACACAAACCAATTGCACTCGGCATTGGTCGAGCCCGTGACTTTGTCGGGACAGGCCTTGGCCAAGGCCTGCCAGATGGCGCTGGTGATCTTGGACGAGGTCAGGGTTGTGCAGCCTATGGTCGGCGCCGGCCACTTGGCGTTCAACCAGCAGTTATCCGGCAGTCTGATGGTGATGGGATTGAACATGCCCTGGTTCTGCGGAGCGTGGGGCGCGAGGAAAAACTGCAGGGAATAGAGCGTGGCAGACGCGGTATTGGCATACGGCGAATTGATGGCGCCCTTGACCACACCCGGTGTACCGGCAAAATCAACGATGATCTCTGAGCCCTTGATGATCAACTTGACCTTGATCGGGATGGGCTTATCGGAGTGGCCATCGGTATCGGCGTACTCTTCGGCTTCGTATTCACCATCGGGCATATCGCTAATGGCCTTACGGACGATTCTTTCCGTGTACTCCTGCAACTGCTTCATGGCCGCCTTGAGCGTTGCCATGCCGTATTTCTCAGCTGCGCGTTCCAACTCCTGCTGCGCAGCCTTGAGCGCGCCGACATGGGCCTGGGTATCGCCCTTTACATAAAACGGCGTGCGGGTGTTGTTCATGATGATGGCGAGCAGATCCTCGCGCACCTTGCCGGCCTCGTAGAGTTTCAGCGGCGGCAGGCGCAGACCTTCACCGGCAATATGGGTGCCTGCAAAAGCCTGGCCGCCGGCCGCACCACCGCCAAGATCCATCCAATGTCCACGACTGACACCAAACGCGAAGATCTCGCCATCGAAGAAGATCGGACACAGGAAGGTCATGTCGTTGATGTGCGTGCCGCCCTTGTAAGGATCGTTCAGCACGTAAACATCGCCCGGCTGCATGGTCGCCAGCGGATACTGCTCGATAATCGCCTCGGCGCTGAACTTCATCGCCGCCAGATGGACCGGACAATTGGCAGCTTGCGACAGCAGCTTGCACTCATAGTCATAAATTGCGTTGGAGAAATCGACCATATCCGCCAGGATCGGCGAAAACGAAGCGCGCTTGAGCACGGTCGACATACGTTCACTGGCGTATTCAAACACGCTACGCAAGACTTCGAAGGTGATTGGATCGACCTTGTTCTGATCGATAACCGCGGAATCGATCTTTACTTTTATATCCATCGGATGCTCCTTGGGTCGTTACAACGACAGCTCAGCTGAGATCGATCATCATGTTGCCGTAGGCGTCCACGGTGCCGGACGCATT
>JANOXY010000006.1:0-5400 GCA_031418675.1 Pseudomonadota bacterium | reverse complement strand
AAGGTCAATAACGAATGGAAGGAAAAACCCAGCGACCCGGCCTATTGCCGCATGGTGGCGAAGCTGACCGAGATGGGACGCCTTGGTCAGAAGACCAACGCCGGTATCTTCAAGTACGTCGATCGCAAACCGGTGCCCGATCCGGAAGTGACGGCGCTCGCTAAAGCGGAAGCAGAACGGCTGGGTGTACCGCAGCTGGCGGTGACTTCTGAAGAAGTGATCGAACGCTTGCTGTTCTCGATGGTAAACGAAGGCGCGCTGATCCTGGCGGAAGGCATCGCCACCCGTCCGAGTGACATCGACGTAGTCTTTGTGCACGGTTATGGCATGCCGCGTTACCGTGGTGGCCCCATGCAATATGCCGACGAAGTTGGCCTGAAGACCGTCGTGGCGGGCATGGAGAAATACCGCAAGCGTTATGGCGATCTGTATTGGACGCCGGCGCCCTTGTTGCAGGAACTCGCCGATGCCGGCTCGTCCTTCAGCGCCTGGGCAGCAAAGCGCGAGGGATAAAGCCCCAGTAAGGCCGGTCGCGTGCAATGCGCGACCGGCATCTCAGCGATACGAGCGCGCGCTGGGCCGGATATTGGACCTCGCGCACCCCAGACGGGCGATGAAACACAATTCTTTTCAATCTTCCGGTCGTGGTTCCTTTACACGGGCCGTATGCTAGCCCCGCACATACACCGAACACCTTAGGCCATCAAAACCCGCCCGGTGTTCGGCAGCTCTTGAACGGAAGCGACGGGAAGCGCGAAATGAAAAGTGAGAGTTTGAACGGGGCCCTCGGCCTGCTGGCGATGTGCTCGGCTGTTTGTGCCTACGCAGAACCGATAAATAGCTGGGGATCGGCGTTGGTTGATCTTCAAATCGGTGATCATTTCGACATCAGCGCCGCTGGCCCACAATCCGAAGCCAGCTTGGTTTTCGACGATGGGCAGGGTCACAGCGCGGTCGCCCGCGCTTACGCAGATTACGGACGCAATCACGTTTACGCGTCGGCCACAAGCGCTGAGGGTCAATCGACAACGACCTACGCCGAGGCTATCTCGGTATGGAACGAACGTTTTCAGATAGGCGGTGGCAGCGGCTTCGGGCAGGGGCGCGTCGAGGTGCGTCTGGACGGCGCTATCGAAGTCCACGGCGAAAATGCTTTTGCGCCGCTCTTGGGTTTTGAGCTCCTTTATGTGCCGGAAGCGGGCGCAAGCTTCAGCCAGTTTCCCATCCTGTGGAGCAGCAGCAACGAACTGGCCGGGGGCGTAGGCGCAATCACACCGCGCGCTCTGGTGGGCAAATTCACTTTCGAGTACGAACAGCCCTTTATCCTGTACGGCAGTTTGCGCGCCCTGGTCGCCGGCAACGCCACGATTGATGTCTTTCATAGCGCGCGGGTCAGCGGCATCACGTTTCCCACCGGAGCGCGAATCGACAATGACGGTGGCGCGCAGGCACGCGCTGCCTTGCGTATCAAAGGCGTTCCTGAGCCGACCAGCCTGGCCGTAACCCTGATCGCCTTGTTGATCATGGTTTCGCCGTGCCTGCGACGCAGGCGCATGTGAATTCTAGCTTGCGGGCAAACGCAATATTCAAGACGCTTCCGCTGCTACCCGGATTGGACTCTCCACGACGCGTAGCACGCTGCTGACGGTAGTACGCAGATTATCTAAGGCGCCCAGTGCGGCGCGGCCACGATCCGTTACCCGATGGGCATGGGGCGTCATGGCGAACAAGGCCTCGATCGCTGCCGGTGTGGTCAAGTCGATTTGATACTCGAGCGTCTGCTCGTGCCGCACTCGCCAACCCCGGGCCACGGCTGCATGAAGCGGGCGTGGAGAATGTTGTTTTACCTGCGGATAAACGCATGCGCGTAACTCCAGCAAGTGCGCTGCGCCGGCATCAATCAGCACCACACATCCACCGGGCGCGAGCACGCGCTCAAAAGCTGCCCAATGGGGAAAACCGAACAGCGAGAGAACAATGTCGACGCTCGCGGCTGCAAACGGTGGCTGGCGATTACTCGCAACCGCCAACGCCACTGCACCACAGCGCCGGGCGGCCGCCCGTACTGCGTATTTGGAAATATCAAACCCAGCCAGGGATAGCTCTCCCGGGCAGCTCCATGTGCGCGCCGCATCGAACAGGCCGGCCAGGTAATATCCCTCGCCGCAGCCAGCGTCGATAACCCGCAGAGTCTGATCCCGGGTGCAGTGGGCGGCCATCGCGGCCACGATCGCAACGACAGCCTCAGCCAGCGGCGCAAACACCCCACTATCCAGAACTCGACGGCGAGCCGCCACCATCGTCTGATCGTCCCCTGGTTGGCGCGACCCTTTGTGCTGGACAGGAAGTAGATTTAAATAACCTTCGCGTGCGCGGTCGAAGCGATGACCAGTGCCACAACTGACGCCGTCGGCGCAGGTTTCCAGCATCTGACCATCGAGTGGGCAGACAAATTCGGAATTAGCGCGGACCTTCACGTGCGGGCCATGTGTTGCCGTTGCACGCCATCAATACCACCCTTGTGCGGCCCTTCAGGCCGTGGCTGAAGCAGTCAAGCCGAGTTCATCAACCATTGCATCGCGCATCATGAACTTCTGAATCTTGCCGGTCACGGTCAAGGGGAAGTCTTCAACAAATCGGACATAAGCCGGGATTTTGTAGTGGGCGATCTGGCCCTCGCAGAAGGCGCGAATATCCTCAGCCGACGCGCTTTCACCGTCGCGCAATTTGATCCATACCGCCACCGCTTCACCAAAGCGCGGATCGGGCACGCCAAAAGCCGCAACGTCCTGGATCTTGGGATGACGAAACAGGTATTCCTCGATTTCGCGCGGGTAGACGTTTTCGCCGCCGCGAATGATCATGTCCTTCACGCGCCCCACGATATTGCAGTAGCCCTCATCGTCGAGCGTGGCAAGGTCGCCGGTATGCATCCAGCCGCCGGCATCGATGGCTCCGGCAGTCTTTTCAGTATCGCCCCAGTAACCACGCATGACACTGTAACCGCGGGTGCACAATTCGCCCCGTTGGCCCCGTGCGACCACATGCCCGTCGTCACCGATGATTTTAACCTGCACATGGGGCAGTACGCGGCCGACGGTGGAGACGCGCTTGTCCAGTGGATCGTCGGTACTGCTTTGAAAGCTGACGGGGCTGGTTTCGGTCATGCCGTAGGCGATAGTCACTTCCTCCATGTGCATGTCGGCACGCACCCGCTTCATGACTTCAATGGGGCAGGGCGCGCCCGCCATGATGCCGGTGCGCAGCGACGAAAAATCCATGGCCGCAAATTCCGGGTGATCGAGTTCGGCGATAAACATGGTCGGCACACCGTGCAGGGCGGTGCATTTTTCGGCGCTAATGGCGCGCAGCACGTCGCCCGCATCAAAACCTTCCCCAGGGAAGATCATGGCCGCGCCATGGGTGACGCAGGCCAGCACGCCCATAACCATGCCAAAACAATGGTACAGCGGCACTGGAATGCATAGCCTGTCGCGCTCGCTGAAGCCCATCGCTGCGCCGACAAAATAGCCGTTGTTGACGACATTGAAGTGCGTCAGCGTGGCGCCTTTGGGATTACCGGTGGTGCCGCTGGTGAACTGAATATTGATTGGGTCATCGGGATCAAGCCGGGCGGCGATGGTCGCCAGACGCGTGCGGCTGGCATCGTTTGCAGCGCGCTGGAGGTCGTCAAAGCGGAACATGCCACTAAGGGCGTGATCGGCCATGCATACCACCGAACGCAGGTGCGGAAGGCGTCGTGCTTGCAGTTGTCCGGGTGTCGCGCTGTCCAGTTCCGGCGCCAACGCGCGCATCATGCCGACGTAGTCGCTGCTCTTAAAACGCTCTGCAATAACCAGCGCCTTGCACTCGACCTGATTCAAGGCGTACTCAAGCTCAGCGAGTCGATAGGCCGGATTGATATTGACAAGAATGAGACCAGCCTTGGCGGTGGCAAACTGGGTCAGCACCCATTCGGCACGGTTTGGCGACCAGATACCGATGCGGTCACCAGGCTCCAGATCGAGCGTCAGCAGTCCCGCGGCGAGCGCGTCAACGGCTGCATTCAAACCACGATAATCCATCCGCACCGACTGTTGGCAGACTACCAGCGCGTCGCGCGTGGGCCATTGTTTGGCGGCCTGCTCGAGGGCTTGGCCAATGGTTAAAAACATCAGCGGCTGTTGCGCCGCGCCGCTCACAAAGCTCGGTGCACGGTTAGCCATTGGCACTCTCCACGATGAAGATGAATTGTTATTGATTGGCGAGTTTGCTGCGCACGCTGTCGATCTTGTCCTGCATGCTTTGTTCGCGATCGGTACGTGTGCCAACTTTTAATGACGTAAATACCCGCGGTGCACCCATCGCGTGTACGCGCTCATGGCATTGTTTGACCACCGCAAACACGGCATCCCAGTCACCTTCGATGACCGTGCCATAGGGGTGCAATTGCGCGCTCAGGCCGGCGGCTTCGATGATGCGTTCGCATTCAGCGATGTATTGTGAGACCGATACGCCGACACCGATAGGCACCACGCATAAATCAACCATCACCTGCATGTCAGAACTCCAGGTTGCGCGGCGTGCGCGGGAAGGGGATGACGTCACGAATATTGGTAACACCCGTGACAAACATCAGGAAGCGTTCAAAGCCCAGACCAAAACCGGCATGGGGCACACTACCGAAGCGCCGGGTATCGAGATACCACCAGTAATCTTTTTCATCAAAGCCGAGTGCCGCGATGCGCATGCGCAATTCATCAAGGCGCTCTTCTCGCGCGCTGCCGCCGATCAGTTCACCGACCTGCGGAATGAGCAGGTCCATAGCGGCGACGGTGCGGCCGTCGTCGTTGCAACGCATATAAAAGGCTTTGATCTCACGTGGCCAGTTGTAAACGAATACCGGTCCTTTGTAATGCTCCTCGGTCAGGTAGCGCTCGTGTTCCGACTGCAGGTCTTGACCCCATGCGGGCGGGAATTCGAACTTGCGGCCGGAATTCTGCAACACCGCGATCGCATCGCTATAGGACAGGCGTACAAATTCACTGCGCAGCACCTGATCGAGTCGCTCTATCAGGGTGGTATCGACAAAACGCGCGAACAGATCGAGATCTTCAGCACAATCTTCGCGCACGAAGCTCAGCAGCTCACGCACCATGTCTTCGGCGAGCTGCATGTTGTCGTGAATATCGGCGAAAGCGATTTCCGGTTCGATCATCCAGAACTCAGCCATGTGGCGGCTGGTGTTGGAATTCTCGGCGCGGAAAGTCGGCCCGAAGGTATAGACCTTGGACAGCGCCAGGCAGTAGGTTTCGACCGACAACTGACCCGACACCGTCAGGTGCGCTTCTTTACTAAAGAAATCGTCAGCGGCGCTCTGCGCCGGCGCGCCGGCGTCGT
>JANOXY010000005.1:0-6745 GCA_031418675.1 Pseudomonadota bacterium | reverse complement strand
CCTATGTCCTGGCCCTCGGCCCACTCGCGCCACATCACACGTTCGACGTAGCGTCCCAGCAGGCCAGCGTCTTTCGCGGCAAACGCCACCAGGGCTGCGGGGGTTGGGTCCGTTGAAATGGGCGGCGGGTTAAACGGCACTTGCATGCGACGGCACCAGCGCGCGACGTCCTGGCGGGTCAGCGGCACTTTGACCTTGGCCCGTTCCGGCGGCGAGCGTCCATCCCAGCCGCCCAGTGAGCGCCACAGGATATCGACGTCAAAGGCCGCCAGTCGCGCAAACAGTTGATGGGAGACCAGATAACAATAGGGACTGCGAAAGTTGAAAAAGATACGGACGGCGGTGCGGCTCATAGAAAGATTACCTGTCGAGGATGGGTCCTGTGTGCTGCAAGAAATTTTAGCAGTGCCCCGGCATTACAACAGCGTTCACTCACGTTATGCCGGCCTACCAGCAGCTATGTCCTCGTTTCAGTAGCTGCGGAAGCTTGACCAGATGCCGGCAAAAACCCCGGCGCGTCGCACGGCGTCGCAGGTATACTGCCAGCGATGCGATGAAGCAAAAGGGGAGAAGCAAGTGACACGCGCTATCGTGCTTCGAGAATTGGGCGGCCCGGACAAACTCGTGATCGAGGACGTCGAGCTGCGGACCCCCGGCGCTGGGGAGGTGCTGGTGCGGCATACCGGCATTGGTGTCAATTTCATCGATACCTATTTTCGGCGCGGGCTCTATCCGATCAAGCTGCCGGCCATCATTGGCGATCAGGCGGCTGGTGTGATCGAAGCCGTTGGCCCGGAGGTGGTGGGGTTCAAACCCGGCGACCGCATCGGCTACGGATCGGCCGGACCGTCCTACGTCGAAGCGCGGGTCATGAAGGCCGACGCCATTGTGCACTTGCCCGATGGCATTTCAGACGACGTGGTAGCTGCCACCCTGACGCGCGGCATGACGGCCGAATATCTGTTGTTTCGCCTGCATGCACTGCAAGCCGGCGAGACCGTGATCGTGCACGCCGCGACCGGCGGCACGGGCCTCATGGTGTGCCAGTGGGCCAAGGATTTGGGCGCGACGGTGATCGCGACGGTGGGGGCCGAGAGCAAATTCGAAATGGCGCGTGAAGCGGGGGCCGATCACGTGTTGCTGCACAGTGCGGACGACTTCGTGGCCCAAGTGCGGGAATTGACCAAGGGCCGCGGCGTTGATGTCGCCTACGATTCCATCGGACGCGATACGTTCATGAAGTCCATTGAGTGTCTGCGCCCGCGTGGTTTGATGGTGGCTTATGGCAACGCCTCGGGCAAACCGGATCCGTTCGATGTATTGGCCTTGTCGCGCCATGGCTCGCTCTATCTGACGCGACCCAATCTCGGCCATTACGTCAGCACGCGGGCGGACCTTGAACTCTCGACCGGCCGTTTTTTCGACGCGCTGGAGCGCGGCATTGTATGGCCCCATCCGGTCGAACGCTTCGCGCTGGAGGATGCGCCTGCCGCGCACATGCATCTGGAAGATCGCGCCAAACACACCATTCCGATTCTGGTGCCATGAGCCAGGCCTTAAGTGGCGGCCAGCTGCTGGTCGAGGCGCTCATCGAACACGGTGTGCCGCGTTTGTTCTGTGTCCCGGGCGAGAGCTTTCTCGCGGTGCTCGATGCGCTCTACGACGTGCCCGAACATCTGCCCATGATTACCTGCAGGCACGAGAGCGGCGCCGCGTTCATGGCGGCTGCGACCGCGCAACTCAGCGGGCAGGTCGGGGTATGTTTTGTCACCCGCGGGCCGGGCGCCACCAATGCGTCCATCGCTTTGCATGTGGCGCGTCAGGCGTCGATTCCGTTGCTGCTGTGTGTCGGACAGGTTGCCACGGAGAATCTCGGGCGCGAGTCTTTCCAAGAAGTCGACTACGAAAAGTTTTTTGCGCCGCTGGCTAAACACGTTGAGCAAATCACCATCGGCGAAACGCTACCGGGCGCGGTGGCGCGTGCCTTGCACATTGCGCGTAGCGGGCGACCCGGGCCGGTGGTGCTCGCCTTGCCGGAAGACGTGTTGAGTGGTACCAGCTTCGCCGCACCTGAACCCGCGCGACCGGTGCAGCGTCGCGGACTCAATGTCGATCAGCTTGAAGCAATCAAAACCAGACTCAGCGCCGCGGCCCGCCCGCTGGTCATTTTTGGTGGCGGCATCATCAGCGACACGATGTGTCGTGATCTCGAACAGTTTGCGCGGCGCAACGCCGTTCCGGTGTGTGTGTCGTGGCGACGCAATGACGCATTCGACAATGAACATGCGAGTTATGCCGGCAGTCTGGGCTACAACGCCCATGCGGAACTGTGGGCGGCAGTGACCGAAGCCGATTGCATCCTGGTGCTGGGCGCGCGCCTCGATGAACCAAGCACGCGTGGATACACCTTATTCGATGAAGAGCGCACGCGTGATTTGATCCACGTCTATCCGAATCAGGACGATATCGGCCGCAACTATCCGCCGACGCTGGGGATCTGTGCAGACATTAGCGAGGCCCTGGCCGCGCTGGCGACCACTACTCTGGTGGCAAGCGAACACCGTGAGGCGTGGTGCAAACAACTGCGAGCCGCCTTCGTCAGCTCACGCCATCCGCCCCAGCTTGAAGGCGGTCTTGATCCCGGCGAGGTCATGCAGAGCCTCGCCCGGCTGTTGCCAAAGGACACTATTGTCAGTGTTGATGCCGGTAATTTCAGCCTGTGGCCGCAGCGTTATCGTAGTTACAGCCGCCCGGGGCGCCTGCTGGCACCGATCAATGGTGCGATGGGCTGGGGTGTGCCGGGCGCCGTTGCCGCCGCGCTCGACCAGCCGCAACGCCAGGTCTTGGGTTGCGTTGGCGATGGCGGCATGCTCATGACCGGTATGGAACTCGCGACCGCTGCGAAATATGGTGCCAAGCCGCTCATCCTGGTGTTCAACAACCGTAAGTTCGGCACCATCGAAATGCACCAGGACCGACGCTATCCCGGCCGCCGCATCGCCAACGAGCTGGTCAATCCGGACTTCGCAGCCTTTGCCCGATCCTTCGGGCTGTTTGGCGCCAGTGTCAGTGACAATGCCGATTTTGATGCCGTCCTGCCGGCGGCGCTGGCCGCCGATAGCGCAGCGGTCATCGAGCTGGTGATGCAGGACGTGTGAGCGGCGCCCACGGGTTGCCACCTTGGAATATTTTCAGGTCCGCGCCAGGTCTGTCATCGGAACACCATGAAGCTCAGCTATTTCACCATGCCGCTGCACCCGCCCGGGCGCGATTACGGTACGACCTTGAACGAGGATCGCGCCGCCATTCAGTTGGCCGATGAACTGGGATATTCCGAGGCATTTGTCGGCGAGCATGTGACGGATCGCGCCGAAACCATCACTTCCTGTCTGATCTTTCTCGCTGGGCTCGCTTACCAGACCCACAACATCAAGCTTGGCAGTGGCACCATCAACCTGCCTAACGCCCATCCAGCGGCAGTAGCTGCCCAAGTGGCGATGCTCGACCACATGTTGGGCGGGCGTTTCATACTCGGCATTAGCCCGGGAGGTTTGCGCTCCGACGCCGAGGTCTTTGGCAATCTCGATCGCGATCGCCGCGCGATGTTCGCCGAAGCCATCGAGCAGGTGCTTGCGATCTGGAATGGTGAACCGCCCTACGACCTGCAGGGGGAGTTCTGGAATATCAGTACCCGCCGCAGCATGGATCTTGAGATCGGACAAGGCGCCATCGTGGGCCCGTTGCAGCGACCCCATCCGCCGATCATGGTGGCGTCGATGTCGCCCTATGCGGACTCAGTCGCCCAGGCTGCGGCGCGTGGCTGGTCGATTATTTCCGCGAATTTTCTGCAACCGGTGTGGGTGGCCAGCCACCGCGCCAAGCTCGTGGAGGGCTGGCGCAGCGGCGGACGCGAGCCGTGTTTTGCGGATTGGCGGGTGGCCAAGAGTATTTTTGTCGCCGATGACGAAGCGACCGCACGCGCCTATGCAATGGATGCCGGCGGGCCCTATGGCCATTATTACCGCAGCCTAATGCGCAAACTGATCGGCAACGGCCGTCCTGATCTGTTTAAAACCCATGCCGATATGCCCGACGGCGAGGTGACCCACGAGTTCGTCATGAATTCGCTGGTGATCTGCGGCACACCTGCGCAGGTTACCCAGCGTATTGTCGACCTGCGTGAGGATGTCGGCGAATTTGGCACCCTGGTCTATGCTGGCCACGATTGGGCGGACGTCGCGTTGTCGCGACGCTCGATGGAACTCATGGCGCGCGAAGTGATGCCGGCGGTCAATCGCGTGCTCGGCGAGGCGATGGCATGAACAAACTGATCCAAACCCCGGGCATGCGCTTCAATATCGCAGACGAAGGTCCGCGTGATGCACCGGTGCTGCTGCTGTCCCACTCGTTGGCGGCCAATCTGGCGATGTGGGCGCCGCAGGCACAAGCCCTGTCGCGGGATTATCGCGTCATTCGTTACGACACCCGCGGCCATGGTGCAAGTGATGCACCGACTGGGGCTTACAGCTTTGCGCAGCTGACCGGGGATGTGATCGCCTTGCTGGACACGCTAGGGGTTGCCCGCGCGCACTTTGCTGGCCTCTCGCTCGGTGGCATGACGGCGCTTGGCCTGGCACTCGAGTACCCGTCGCGGATCGCCAGTATCTGTGCCGCCAATTGCAGCGCTGAGGCGCCGGACGGGGCAGCGGAAATGTGGGACGAACGCATTAACAACGCCCACCGCCACGGCATGGCCGCGCTTGTCGAACCGACTATCGCGCGCTGGTTCACCGCTAACATGCTGATCACGCGCTGCGCCGAGGTGGAGCCGGTGCGGCGCATGATCGCAGCGACGCCGGTGGCAGGGTATGCCGGCTGCGGTGCGGCTTTGAAGACCCTTGCCTACCGTGAGCGGATGAAGCAGCTGCGCCTGCCAGCCTTATTTATTGCGGGCACACAGGATCCGGCAGTGCCGGTTGCAGCGATGATTGACATGCACGAGCGTGTGCCAGGGTCGCGCTTCGTCGAGCTGCCGGCGGCCCATCTTTCCAATATCGAATGTGCGGCGGCCTTTAACGCCGCGCTGGCGGATTTCCTGTGCGCGCAAGCGTGAGCTGTTATGCGCGCAACGAGGTCATCAGTCGCGCGAAGCAATAGTGCAATCATGGGTGTCCAACGGTTGCTGTGTTTCGTGCAACGGTCCTTCGGCAGCGCCGATGGGGTCATACCACTGCGGTCGCAGAGATGAGCGTCGCAGCTGGCGCAGTTAGGCTCGACATCCATGGGTGCAGCCGGGCACTTGAACTGCTGAGCACACCCGTAAAATTCCTGGTGTCGCGCTAGCCCTGCAGGGCCAGAAGGCCCGGTGTCAGGGGGCCGTTATGTCTGGATTCAGCTCGCCATGTTGCTGCGACCCGATGTCCGAGTGACCAACACCGGCGTCGGCAGCCCACCGAGGCAGGCGCACGGTCACGGCCAGCCGACACGCGTGACAGTGTTCGCTGTGGCTGCTGTCAACGAGCCCTTACAATTCCGCGACCCGCCAGTAACCCACAGCCCGGCACTTAACGCCGCAACGTTAATTTCTCCTGACTGATTGCCGCTAACCTTCCCCTATGCGAGCCGGCCGGCTATCGCAGTGCAGGCGGTTTATTGTAGATTCGCAGCCTCTAACGACCGGCGACGTAGGACGCACTGGGTAGCGCACGCGTCTGCATTGGGAGCGCGGGTGTTGGCCGGCTACCCAGATTAACGAACCAAGAGGCGTATTTCATGAGCACGGACAAGAACAACCAGCCCGGCGCAACGGCCAAACTCGACACCTTGGGTGGCACCCATGATTTCCCCATCATGGCCGGCACCGTCGGGCCGAGCGTGATCGATATCTCCAAGCTCTACGCCCAGACGGGGCAGTTCACCTACGATCCGGGCTTCACATCGACCGCCAGTTGCGAATCCAAGATTACTTACATTGACGGCGACGAGGGCGTACTGCTGTATCGCGGCTATCCCATCGACCAGCTCGCAGAGCAGAGTAACTTCCTCGAAGTTTCGTATTTGCTCTTGAACGGAGAATTGCCGAGCAAATCGCAATACGAAGAGTTCACCCACGCCATCACCCATCACACCATGATTCATGAGCAGCTGCGGCACCTGTTCTCTGGCTTTCGCCGTGATGCACATCCGATGGCGGTGATGTGCGGCGTGGTGGGCGCACTGTCGGCGTTCTACCACGATTCAACGGACATCAATGACCCCTATCAGCGCATGGTTGCGAGTCGTCGCCTGATCTCCAAGATGCCCACTATTGCGGCCATGGCCTATAAGTATTCAGTCGGTCAGCCCTTCGTATATCCACGTAATGACCTGGGTTTCACCGCCAACTTCCTGCATATGTGTTTTGCGGTCCCAGCCGACGAGTACAAGGTCAGCCCCACGATCGCGCGCGCCATGGACCGCATCTTCATTTTGCACGCCGATCACGAGCAAAATGCTTCAACCTCGACGGTGCGTCTGGCCAGCTCCTCCGGCGCCAACCCCTTTGCGTGCATCGCAGCCGGCATTGCCTGTTTATGGGGGCCAGCGCATGGCGGCGCTAATGAGGCGGCGCTTAACATGCTGCGCGAAATCGGTAGCGTGGACCGTATCCCGCTTTATATTCAAAAGGCCAAGTCCAAGGATGACCCGTTCCGCCTCATGGGATTCGGCCACCGCGTTTACAAGAACTACGATCCGCGCGCGCGGG
>JANOXY010000004.1:0-5101 GCA_031418675.1 Pseudomonadota bacterium | reverse complement strand
TGAACGTGCTGCAAGCCATCCGCAAGGATGGTACGCAGAAAAATGTTCTTGATCTCATGCAAACCCGCAGCGAGCTATATGACTTCCTCGGCTACCATGCCTACGAAGACAAACTCGACCAGCTGTTCCAAAAGGGCAAGTGACGGTAAATAACGCACCCGACTGATTCCAACAGGAGACCAACCATGTCCGAAACGCTATCCAATTTGCCTAAGCCGAAGAAGTCCGTGGCCTTGTCCGGCACCGCTGCCGGCAATACCGCCTTATGCACCGTCGGTCGCAGCGGCAACGACCTGCATTACCGCGGCTACGATATTCTCGACATCGCCAATACCTGCGAATTTGAAGAAATCGCCCACCTGTTGGTGCATGGCAAGTTCCCAAATGTCGCTGAGCTCGCCGGCTACAAGACCAAGCTGAAAGCGTTACGCGGTTTGCCGGCCGCCCTCAAATCCGCGCTCGAGCAACTACCTCCATACGCCCATCCCATGGACGTGATGCGCACTGGCACTTCGGTGCTCGGCTGTCTGTCCCCCGAAAAGGATGATCACAACCATCCCGGCGCGCGCGACATCGCCGATAAGCTCATGGCATCGCTGGGCTCGATGTTGTTGTATTGGTATCACTACAGCCACAACGGCAAACGCATCGATGTTGAAACCGATGACGATTCCATAGGCGGTCATTTCCTGCATTTGCTGCATGGTGAAAAGCCCCGCGCGAGTTGGGTGCGGGCGATGGATACTTCGCTGATCCTGTACGCCGAGCATGAGTTCAATGCGTCGACATTCGCCTCGCGGGTGGTGGCCGGCACCGGCTCTGACATGTTCTCGGCCGTCTGCGGCGGCATTGGTGCGCTGCGCGGCCCGAAACACGGCGGCGCCAACGAAGTAGCCTTTGAAATTCAAAAGCGTTACGACAGCCCCGCCGAAGCTGAGGCCGACATCCGCGCCCGCGTTGAACGCAAGGAAGTTGTGATCGGCTTTGGTCATCCGGTGTACACCGTATCCGACCCGCGTAACAAGGTCATCAAAGAAGTCGCTCGTCAGCTGTCGGCTGAAGAAAAGAATATGAAAATGTTCGATATCGCCGAGCGCCTCGAAGCGGTGATGTGGGAAGTGAAAAAAATGTTCCCCAATCTCGATTGGTTCAGCGCAGTGAGCTACCACATGATGGGCGTGCCAACGGCGATGTTCACCCCGCTGTTTGTCATTGCGCGCACCTCCGGCTGGTCGGCGCACGTCATTGAGCAGCGCATCGACGGCAAGATTATTCGTCCAAGCGCCAACTACAACGGTCCGGAAGACCAGACGTTTGTGCCTCTCAAGCAGCGCAAATAGCCGGAGCATGCAAGCATCATGAACTCGTTATATCGCAAGCCACTAGCGGGCACTCAGCTCGATTATTTTGACGCCCGCGCCGCGGTCAATGACATTCAAGCCGGTGCCTGGGACAAACTGCCCTATACCGCCCGTGTGCACGCTGAAAACATCGTGCGTCGTGCCGATCCGGCCATCATCAACGATTGTTTGAAACAGATTATCGAGGTCAAACGCGAACTCGATTTCCCGTGGTATCCGGCCCGTGTTGTGTGTCACGACATTCTTGGTCAGACCGCGCTGGTCGATCTGGCCGGTCTGCGTGATGCGATCGCCGATCAGGGCGGCGATCCGGCCAAGGTCAATCCGGTGGTGCCGGTGCAGTTGATAGTCGATCACTCACTGGCCGTTGAGTGCGGTGGTTTCGATCCGCAGGCGTTCGAAAAGAACCGTGCCATCGAAGACCGTCGTAATGAAGATCGTTTTCACTTCATCAACTGGACCAAGCTCGCCTTTGACAACATGGTGGTGATTCCGGCCGGCAACGGCATCATGCACCAGATCAACCTGGAGAAGATGTCGCCGGTGATCCAAGCGTTGGACGGTGTGGCCTTTCCCGATACCTGTGTCGGCACTGACAGCCATACACCGCACGTTGATGCCTTGGGTGTGATCGCGGTGGGGGTGGGCGGTCTGGAAGCGGAGAACGTCATGCTGGGGCGCGCCTCGTGGATGCGATTACCTGAGATCGTGGGTGTTGAGCTGACGGGCAAATTGCAGGAAGGCATTACGGCCACCGATCTCGTGCTGGCGCTGACCGAATTCCTGCGCAAATCGAAGGTCGTGAGCGCTTATCTCGAATTCCACGGCGCCGGCGCATCGTCCTTGACGCTGGGCGATCGCGCGACCATTTCCAATATGGCACCGGAGTATGGTGCCACGGCGGCGATGTTCTCCATCGATCAGCAGACCCTTGACTACCTCACGCTCACGGGCCGTGCCAGTGAGCAGGTCAAGCTGGTTGAAATTTATGCCAAACAAGCCGGCTTGTGGTCCGACAGCTTGAAGAGCGCTGTTTACGAGCGGCGCTTGAGCTTCGATCTGGCGGGTGTGGTGCGCACCATGGCTGGCCCGAGCAACCCCCACGCGCGGGTCTCGACCAGCGATCTGGCGGCAAAAGGCATCGCCGGCAAATGGGATGAAGTGCCAGGGCAGATGCCCGACGGCGCGGTGATCATCGCTGCGATCACGAGTTGCACCAATACCTCCAACCCGCGCAATGTGATCGCGGCGGCCCTGCTGGCGCGCAACGCAAACCGTTTGGGTCTGACGCGCAAACCCTGGGTCAAGAGCTCACTGGCACCTGGCTCTAAGACCGTGGCGCTCTATCTCGAAGAAGCGGGTTTGAAGTCAGAATTGGAAAAACTCGGCTTCGGCATCGTGGCGTTTGCCTGCACGACTTGTAATGGCATGTCAGGTGCACTTGATCCCGTCATCCAGAAGGAAATCATCGATCGCGATCTCTACGCGACAGCAGTGCTGTCGGGTAATCGCAATTTTGATGGTCGCATCCATCCCTATGCCAAACAGGCCTTTCTGGCCTCGCCGCCGCTGGTGGTGGCTTATGCGCTGGCCGGTACCATCCGTTTCGATATTGAAAAAGATTCGTTTGGCAACGATGCCAACGGCCAGCCCATCATGCTGAAAGATCTATGGCCGTCCGATGCGGAAATCGACGCCATCGTGGCCAAGAGCGTGACCCCTGAACAGTTCCGCAGGGTCTACATCCCGATGTTCGAACAGAAGGGTGGTACGGCCGACAAGGTCAGTCCGCTCTACGACTGGCGTGCCCCCAGCACTTATATTCGCCGCCCTCCGTACTGGGAGGGCGCGCTGGCCGGTGAGCGCACCATGAAGGGTATGCGCGCGCTGGCGCTGCTGCCGGACAACATCACCACCGATCATCTCTCACCATCCAATGCCATCCTGCTGGACAGTGCAGCGGGTGAATATCTGGCAAAGATGGGTTTACCGGAAGAGGACTTCAATTCCTATGCAACCCACCGCGGTGACCATCTGACCGCCCAGCGCGCGACCTTTGCCAATCCGCAACTAGTTAACGAAATGGCCATCGTCGACGGCAAGGTCAAAAAGGGATCTCTGGCCCGGGTTGAACCGGAAGGCAAGGTCATGCGCATGTGGGAAGCGATTGAGACCTATATGAATCGCAAGCAGCCGCTGATCATCATTGCCGGCGCCGATTATGGTCAGGGTAGTTCAAGGGATTGGGCGGCCAAGGGTGTGCGTCTTGCCGGTGTAGAGACTATTGTTGCCGAAGGCTTCGAGCGCATTCATCGCACCAACTTGATAGGCATGGGCGTCCTGCCACTCGAGTTCAAACCAGGCGTCAACCGCAAGACTTTGAACCTCGATGGCACCGAAACCTATGACGTCGAAGGTGCACGCACACCACGTGCCGATCTGACGCTGGTCATTCATCGCAAAAGCGGTGAAACGGTGAAGGTTGCGGTTACCTGCCGATTGGATACGGCGGAAGAAGTTTCGGTCTACGAGGCGGGGGGCGTACTGCAACGCTTTGCCCAGGACTTTCTGGCGGCAACGGTCGCCGCTTGAGGCAGCACACGAATACCGCGGACTGAGGCCTTCCCATGGGGTGGCGCGGTAAGGGCTAGCCCGAGCTTTTCGAGGAGTGATAATCAATGGCCCACGTAGCCCAAATAAAAATCCCCGCTACCTACATGCGCGGTGGCACCAGCAAAGGTGTGTTTTTCCGCCTCGAGGATCTGCCGGCGCGTTGTCAGCAGCCCGGTGAAGCACGCGACAATTTGTTGTTGCGCGTGATTGGCAGCCCCGACCCTTACGGCAAACAGATCGATGGCATGGGTGGCGCAAGCTCAAGTACCAGCAAGACTGTCATTTTGTCCAAGAGCGGCAAGGCTGATCACGATGTGGATTATCTTTTTGGCCAGGTGTCTATCGACAAGGCTTTTGTCGACTGGAGTGGTAACTGCGGCAATCTGTCCGCCGCCGTGGGTGCATTTGCTATTAATAATGGTCTGATCGATCCAGCGCGCATTCCTCAGCATGGTCACTGCACGGTGCGTATCTGGCAGGCAAATATTTCCAAGACCATCATTGGCCACGTGCCTATCAGCAATGGCGTGGTGCAGGAAACGGGCGACTTCGAACTGGACGGTGTGACTTTCCCGGCCGCCGAGGTGCAGCTCGAATTCATCGATCCGGCTGACGAAGGTGAGGGCGAGGGGGGCGGCGCGATGTTTCCGACCGGCAATCTCGTTGATGAGCTGGAAGTGCCCGGGGTGGGCACCTTCAAGGCCACCATGATCAACGCCGGCATTCCGACCGTATTTGTCGAAGCCCATGCCGTCGGTTATGCCGGCACCGAATTGCAGGACGCGATCAATAACGACGCCAAAGCGCTCGCGATGTTCGAAACCATACGTGCCTACGGCGCGTTGCGCATGGGTCTGATCAACGACGTATCACAAGCCGCCAAGCGCCAGCACACACCGAAGATTGCCTTTGTCGCCAAACCACAAGAATACGTCTCGTCTAGCGGCAAAGCGATCAAGACCGGGGATGTTGATCTGCTGGTGCGCGCTTTATCGATGGGCAAACTGCACCACGCCATGATGGGCACGGCGGCGGTGGCCATCGGTACTGCCGCGGCGATTCCAGGCACGCTCGTGAATCTCGCTGCGGGGGGGCAAAAACGCAACCAAGTGCGGTTCGGGCATCCT
>JANOXY010000003.1:0-8642 GCA_031418675.1 Pseudomonadota bacterium | reverse complement strand
GCGGGCAAGTTCGATGCTGAGCGACTATTGCAGGCACTGGCCGATTACCGCATCACCAATCTATCGGCAGCGGCGACCCATTATCGGCTGATGAAAAACACCGGTAGCGCGGGCCGCTACCAATACGCCATTGAGAAGTTGACCTTCACCGGTGAACCCATAGACAGCGATACCGCGACCTGGGCCCAGGCGGTTTTTGGGGCGCCTGTATGCAGCATCTACGGCACCACGGAAGTGGGTGTAATCCTGGCCAATTATCCCGGTGCCGATGACTTGCCCGTCAAACCGGGCTCGCTCGGCAAGCCGGTGCCGGGCGTGGAAGTGGCGATTCTTGATCACGAGGGCAAACCCTGCGCACCTGAGGTGATCGGCGAGATCATGTTGCGCCGGGGTGAAGGCTGGTTTCCGACCAAGGATCGCGGTCACATCGATGCCGATGGTTATTTTTATCACAATGGTCGCGCCGACGATGTCATCATTTCAGCGGGCTGGACCATGAGCGCGGTGGAGATTGAGGACACCTTGCTCAAACACGCGGATATTGCCGAATGTGCCGCCATCGGCGTACCCGACGAAACCCGCGGACAAGTGGTGAAGGCCTACGTGGTATCGCCACGCGCACCGTCGGCCGCCTTTGTCAGCGAGATTCAAGAGTTTGCCCAGCAGCGGCTGAGCCGCCATGAGTATCCGCGTCAGGTCGAGTTTGTCGCCGAATTACCCAAGACCCCGGCCGGCAAGGTCAATCGCAACGCTTTGCGCGCACGCAATCAATAAATCGTTACCCGGGGAGTGATCCATGAGCAGCAGCAATCGCAACGAAGAATTTCCGCGCATCACCGAACAAGGCCTGGAAGATCTTCAGCGTCGTATTAATGTACGCATCGCCCAGGAACCGGAACCCTGGTGCCATGAAGCCACACGCGACAACATTCGCCATTACGCCCACGGTATCGGCGATGACAACCCGCTGTGGTGCGATCCTGACTATGCGCGTACGACCGCCCACGGCGGTCTCATCGCCTGTCCGTCGTTTCTGTTTGCCTGTTCGCGTATTGCGTCGGGTTATGTGGGTGGTCTGCCGGGCATCCATGCGATGTGGGCAGGCGCAAATTGGGTGTGGCATAAAGCGGCGCGTCGCAACGACGAGATTTCAACCCAGTCGTGGTTGAAGGATCTGATCCAGCATGAGACCAAGTTCGCTGGCCGCGCTGTGCAGCAGATTTACCACGTTGAATATTTCAATCAGAGTGGTGACAAACTCGCTGAAGTTGACAGTTGGTGTTTTCGCACCGAGCGCGATACGGCGCGCGAACAGGGCACCAAGTACACCGCAGTCAAAGCGCGTGCGGAAAAGCGCTACAGTCCCGAAGAGCTGGCCGAGGTCTTCCGGACCTATGCCAAGGAAGAAGTGCGTGGCGCGATGCCCCGCTATTGGCAGGATGTTGAAGTTGGCGAACGTCTGCCCACCCTCGCTAAGGGCCCGATGACGGTGACCGGCTTTATTGCTTTTGCCCAGGGCTGGGGTGGCCTCTACATTCGCGCCAACAAGCTCGCCTGGCGCATGATTCACGCCCACCCCGGCTTGGGTATTCCCAATCGCTTCAATATTCCCGATTGCCCGGAACGGGTGCATTGGGAGCAGGATTTTGCGCTCAAGGTCGGCGCGCCGGGGGCTTATGATTACGGTCCGGAACGCTGTTCCTGGTTGACGCATCATCTCACCAACTGGATGGGTGATGACGGCTTCCTGGTCTCTTCTTCGAGCAAGATCCGTCGCCACAATCCCGAGGGGGATGTGCTGATGTTCAATGGCGAAGTGCTGCGCAAATTTGTCGATGGGCAGGGTCGGCATTGTGTCGAGATAGGCCAGCATGCCGCCAACCAGGACGGCGAGGAGTCAATCATCGGTACTGGCGTGGTGGCCTTGCCGCTGCGCGCTTAGGCACCACTCGGCACCACCACCGTGTGCCATGCGCGGTGGTGGGCAGTCCGCCTCCCGACCCTCATCACACGACCTAACGTCTTGATATGGCTGTCCTGACCGGCAGGTTTCGGCCATAGGATTGCGCCCTGCGATGGTGCGTTATGCCGGGCGGCTGCCAGCAGATTGGCAGCACAGCTGGAGGGCGTGCGCAAGGTCTCAATCCCACACGATCAGCACCCGCAACGCTCACAAGTTCCGCCGCTGACTGCCGCTACCCAGAACTGGGACAGAGCCGTGATCCCGTGCCGGCCACAACCCGTCGCGCAGTCAACACCTCACAGGTATCGATATGGCCAAACCGGCAGTTCAAGTTACGCTTCGTTCCCAACCGAGTGAGCCGATTTACGTGTTTGGTGCCGATATGGCCGGCGACTTTTCCCAGGGTTCGGCCGCGATCGCGCAGCGCTTTTACGATGCCGACACGAGCGTGTGCAGTGGGGCCAGCGGTCATGCCTATGCCATCCCTTATCGCGATTGTGATGGCAACGTCCTGAGCTTTGGCGCCCTGGCGCCGCATATCGCCACCTTTCTCACCCACGCGCGGGCCCATCCGCAGCAGGTTTTTATGGTCGCCCATTTTGCTTGCGAAAGTGGCGGCAGTGACGTCGCAAGCATGGTGCGCCACTTCAGCCACGTACCGGCAAACTGTCTGTTGCCCGGCCCGTGGGCCCGCCTCATCGACGCCAAACGCGGCGTACGACTTCTGATCTTCGATCCTTTCGCGCGTTTCCGCGAGCCCTATTGGCAGGACAAGCTCAAACGCTATCTGGCGCTCAACGCCGACACCTGCAACGGCGCCCAGGTCGAACTGGTCAGCTTTGGTGGTGCGCGTTCGCTGGTGGCCAACGACATGGCGGCCAAGCGCCTGGGTTTGAAACATCGGGTGTTTGGTCCCAATGAAGCCTTTTTTGGCAAGGAAGCCGAGCTCGCTGCGGAAATGAAGGCGATGTGGTACTCGACCCACTTTTTATCGCTGTGCGATTTCAGTCAGACCGTGCAACCCCAGCAATTCCGCGTCACGACGGCTGCGATCAATGCGGGGCTGGTGATCGATCAGCTGGAGGTTGGTGTTGATCTCTGAGTGTGCTGGCTTCAGTTTGTAGCAATGAAGTCCATGAGTGCGTGGCATAACTCACTGGCGGGGTCTTCGAAGCCCGCAATCGCCGTCAGGTGATTTTTACCGGGCTGTGCAAACGTATTGGCACGATGGCCAGCCGCTCGCCACGCGGCAACATAGTCTGCGGACTGGCGATGAAATTCCCGAGATTCGTCACCGCCCAAGGTCACCAGCAGTGGTGGGGCCTGGCTGGGAATGTGGAACAGCGGGCTTTGTCGTTCGATCAAATCGGCGTCGAGTTGCAGCTTGGCTTGCAGCCACGAATGACGGAACGGCCGTAAGTCGAACAGACCGCTGATTGGTATGCCGCCCTTGACGACATCGACCGGCAGGCCGTACTCACCTGGCCAGTCGGTGGCCGCCAGCATACCGACCTGCTGCCCACCCGCCGAGTGGCCGGCGACGAAGATGCGCCCTGGGTCGCCGTTATAGCGCTCAATGTTATGCGCCAGCCACGCGACTGCGGCGCGGCTCTGACGTGTGATTTCGGCGATGGTCACTTTCGGACACAGCGAATAGTTCGATATCACGACCGTGACGTTGTGCGCCAGCGGGCCTCGCGCCACCAGCGAAAATTCTTTGCTCGATAACGTGCGCCAATAACCACCGTGTACAAATAACAGCACCGGCGCGTTGGGTTTGCGGGCGGGGAAGATGTCGAGGGTTTCGTCGCGGGTCGGGCCGAAAGGCAGGTCCAATACACAAGGCAACTCGGCGCGCGCGCGGGCACTGCCACCGACGAACCATTCGACGTAGGGGCCCATGTCGCCGACCGCGAGTTCGATGTTGTACTCGCTGTCGATGGCTTCCTGGCTGACGAAGTCGCGATAGAGCTTCACGGTGCAATCCTGGTGGGGCGCGGCGCGCGATCAGCGTCGCTGCGATCCTGGTGATCGCGGCGACGCCAGCCAGACGTTTACTTACGGAAGGCCGGTATGACGTCCTTGGCAAACATCTCCATGCTGGAACGGATGAGATGCGGGGCCAGCCCCGACATCGCCATACCGCACACCAGATGAGTCACACGACCGCGTTTGACGTAGTCCGCGATCAGCTCGCGCACATCGGCCGGTGTGCCGACCAGGGCTTCTTCGCCGAACACATTAAACTGCTGCTGCTTGATGATTTCTTCGACCGAGGGAATGCCGACCACGGCCTGATCATCACCGGGTTTATCGTTCGCTTCGGCAAACCATTTTGCATAGCAGCTGGCGGTGTAGTGCAGCGACTGCGCGCAGGACTCCCAGGCCTGCTCGCGGCTCTTGGCAACATGTACCCAGCGCAACTGGGCGGTGGAGTATTCCTGTGGATTACGGCCGGCGGCGCTCAGGCAGGCATCGTAGTGTTCGACCAGTGACGGCGGGCCAACCACCTGGAAGTGAAAGCCCATCTTGGCCGCGCGTTCGATGGCCTTGGGTGCGATGGCGCCGATCCAGATCGGCGGGTGGGGTCGCTGCAAGGCCGGCGGCACAATGCGGATTTCTTTGAGCTGGCTGAACTTGCCGTTGAAGGTCACTTCTTCATCGGACAGCAGGCGTTGGATGAGGGCGATACCTTCGTTCAGACGTGCGCCGCGCTCGGCGTGGGAAATGCCTTGGTCAGCAAATTCCTTGCGGCGATAACCCAGACCGACACCCAGATCAAAGCGACCATTGGATAACAGATCGACGGTCGCGGTGTCTTCCGCGATGCGTACCGGATTATGCAAGGGCAACAGGATCAGAAACGTGCCGATGCGAATACGCGAAGTACGGGTCGCAACACCTGCGGCGATCGGCAACAAAGAGGGCGAATAACCATCGTCGACAAAATGATGTTCGGTCAGCCAGGCGTTGTCGTAGCCCATGGCTTCGGAATCGACGATCAGGTCCATGTGGCTGCGGTAGAGATCGGTCCAGGGCACGCGGTTGAAACTGGGATTGCGGAATGGCCACAGCAGGCCGAAACGTAAGTTCATGGATGTCCTCCGTCTTGTTTTTGGGTCGTCCGCTGCGAGCGCGGTCGCAGCCAGTCTAGTCGTTATCGCCAGGCGATCTGGCGCGCCCCGCAGTGTGATTCATCCCGCTGTGCTCGCCAACTTCTTTTCAAGCTGACGCGCTTGGGCGTGCCAAATGGGGTCATTGCGCAGGTCGATCTGAGCGCCGCGTGCCAGCGCCGTGCGCCATGGAACGGGGCTAGGTAACAGGCATAAGGTCAAGACGTAGCGCGGCCCCGATTGCGGTGTGATACCGCTGTGCAGTACCCGCGCCGGCTGAAACAACACGGCGTCGCCCGCCTGGGGATGGTGGTGATAAGCCTCGAGCTCCCGTTTGGCCAGGGTCGCGAGCTGGGCCAATGAGTCGCTGCGCCGCTGGCCACGGGCGAACATGTAGCCGGTGCGCGCAACCGCTGCGCTGCCGGCGAGGTCAAGATAGGAAGTGCCGCCACCGTGCTCGCGGTAGTCGTTGAGATAAACCAGCAGTTTCAGATGGGTGCGCGGGCCTTTGTCACAATGCCAGCGAAACGACACCGAGGCGGGCGCGGTGCTGGGCACCGTGCGCGATAGGGTGTACCAGTACACCAGGTATTCGCTGCGAAAAAATTCCAGACAATGGCGATCAACTTCCGCACTCAGTGCGCTCTCGAGCAGGCGCGCGACGAGCGCGGGGTCGGTAAGTGCATAACCTTCCAGCTTGGCGGAATCGCGTTTGAGCTGTGCAACGCTTGCGGGGTCGCCGGCCGCTGCAAGTAGTTGTGCCGCTTGTGGAGCGCCCATGACTCGCAACGGCGCATAGCCCTTGGTGATGAGCGGCCCAGGCGCAGCACTCGCAGGCAATGGGCGCTTAAGTTGAGTGCAGCAATACTCCTGCCAAGCGTCGTAACCACGAACTCGGTCGAATTCGTCAAAGACCCGTGTGACGCGATTCGGATCAAGGTTCGGTTCGAGCCAGCGTTTGATTTTCCTCAGCAGAATACCGGGTCCGTGGCGGTTGAGTGGGATCAATGGCGCTCCTCCTGCGTGACCTCCGGCAGGCCAAAGACCCACAGCACACCACCCTGGGGCACCTGCGTGTGGGTGCCAAAAGCCTGGTCGAGAAAATCCTGTTTGCGTTGTGCGTCCACGCCCCAGCCCGATTGCACCGCGACATATTGTTTGCCGTCGAGACTGTAGCTGGTGGGCACACCGACCACACCGGAATTCGTGCGTTGTTGCCACAAAATTTTGCCGTCCTTAGCGTCGAAGGCACGGAAGTAACGGTCGTTGGTGCCGCCGGCGAAGACCAGGCCGCCGCCGGTCGTAAGCACCGGCCCCCAGTTGTGGGATTTGAATGTGCTCGTCCAGACTTTTTTGCCGGTTTTCATATCCCAGGCTTGCAGCTCACCAATGTGCTCCCGCGCTGCTGGTGTGGGCAGGACTTCAATCTTGGCAAAGGGCACGCCCATGTACAGTTCGCCGCGGCGGTACTTGGTCTTGGTTTCGCCGGTGAAAGCGCTGCACAGGTTTTCGTTAGCCGGGATATAGAGGTAACCGGTGTCGGGGTTGTAGGCCGTGGGTGGCCAATCTTTGCCGCCCCACAAACTCGGGCAAAACTCAGCTCGGCCACCGCTGTGGGGGATTTTGGTCGGATCGTATGCAGGGCGGCCCGATTCTGGATCGAGTTTGGTGAAAACATTTTGTTTTACGTAGGGTGTGCCAGCCACATAACGAATGTCGTTGGCCGAGCGCTCCAATACCCACAGATAACCATTGCGACCCGCGTGCACCAGGCTCTTGATGGTCTTGCCATTGCGCGGCAGATCGATCAACAAAGGCGCGGCCACTTCGTCCCAATCCCATGAATCGTTCCAGTGATACTGGTGGTGAGCGCGGATCTTGCCCGTTGCGACATCCAGCGCGATGACCGAGGTGGCATAGAGGTTGTCACCGGCACGCTGGTCGCCCATCCATGGGCCGGCGTTGCCGGTGCCCCAGTAGGCCAGTTTGGTGTCGGGGTCGTAGCTGCCGGTGAGCCACACCGGCACACCGCCGCGTTTCCAGGTTTCACCCGGCCAGCTGTCGTGGCCTGGTTCACCCGGGCCCGGCACGGTGAAGGTTTTCCATAACGACTCGCCACTGCTGGCATCGAAGGCTTGAATAAAACCGCGGATGCCAAATTCGCCACCCGACACGCCCACCATGATTTTGCCTTCCACCACCAGTGGCGCCATGGTCATGTAGTAGCCGGCCAGATAATTTTCCACCGGTTTCTGCCAGATAAGTGCACCGGTGCGCGCGTCGAGCGCGACCAGGAAGGCATCCACCGTCGCGATGTAAACACGGTCGCCATAAAGGGCCACACCACGATTGGTGGGATGCAGCTGGAAGAGATCAGCGGGCAGTTCACGACGATAACGCCAGAGCAGGTTGCCCGTGCGCGCATCCAGTGCCAGCACCTGATCGCGCGGCGTGGTGATGAACATCACGCCGTCGTTGACGATCGGCGGCGCTTGATGGCCTTCCTCCACGCCGGTGGAAAAACTCCATAGCGGTTTTAACTGCGCGACATTGCCAGTGTCGATTTGTTTTAAGGGGCTATAACCCCAACTGTCATAGGTGCGGCGATACATGAGCCAGTTGCCTGGCTCGGGATGGGTGAGCCGTTCGGCAGTGACGGCGGAATAGGGGGCCGGTTCGGCGGCGCGGGTGACGCTGCCAAGCAGCGCCAGCATCAGGCCCGCAAGCAAGTAAATTTTGCGCATGGTCTCAATCTCAAGTGGGCGGGGCGCCGAGCGCCGCGCTGAAGGGGCCGGCGATTACGATTTGATCACCAACACGTTTGAGCGGCAGCGCCGGCAAGGGACGCACGGTCGGGCCGGTCACGCGTGCGGCGGCCTTGGCGGGGTCGTAGGCAGACGAATGACATGGACAGACCAGGTGGCGTGTGGCGGCCTGCCATTCGCTGACCGCGCAAGCCGCATGGGTACAGATCGCCGAATAGGCGACGATGCCATCGATCGCGCGGGCGCGGGTCGTGTCGTCGAGTGTGGCGGGGTCGAGTCGCAGCACGAGGATTTGATTGAGACGCGAATTTTCGCGTGTCACACCACTCACCGGATCCTGTGGATAGACCACCAGCGGTGCGGCATTGAGTTCGACATCGGCTACGGTCACGGCCCGTGGTTCATCTTCCCATGATGCAAAAGCCAGCACATCACCTGCTGCAGCGGCTGTCTTGCTGGGATCGGTGCTGTCAGCGAGGCTGCCGAGCGGCGCGGCAATACCAGCGGCGAGCGCGGCACCTAACAATCGTCGTCGTGGCAGTGAGGCACAGCGGTTTTTTGCCGACCCAGCGGGTAGCGTGTCAGTGGTCATCGATGTCTCCCCTCGTGTGCCGCTTCTGGCGGTGGCGCGGGCGTCAATGTGTCACTGTGAGTATGTCGCTGGCAAGTCGCGAGCCACGCGGGGTGGGGAGCAGGTTGGGGTCTTAAACAAAAACGGCAGCCGCAGCTGCCGTTTTTTCAGGTCAGGATGCCTTGCCGCTCAGCGGATCTTGCGACGTCGCACGCCGAGCAGGCCAAACA
>JANOXY010000002.1:0-3218 GCA_031418675.1 Pseudomonadota bacterium | reverse complement strand
GGCGCGCTAAGCCGAGCCAATACCAAGTCTGCGTCGCTCACCGTTATCTGATACTGCGGACCGGACGATGTTGGATCGAGGTCCGGGCTCACGGTGACGGTAAAAGCATCAAAGGTGCTTTGCGTGGACGCTGGCTCGTCGCCAACGGGGGCGGCGGCGAAAGCCGGGGTGACTAAGCTGAGTCCGGCAACGAAGGCAGTTGCACGCATCATGGCCGGTAGATCGCCCCAGGAAAGTATTCGAGTAGTGCCAAGTATTCTACGTGGCTCCTTGGCCTGCGCGAACGTTGCTTTACGCGCGCGGCTCGAGGGTTCAGGAAGGGAATTTTCTTGAACTTTCCGAGTGGCGCCGCTATATTTCTGGCACTACTCGCTGGAGAGTGCTAATAACACACCTCCATAATTAGTAAAATCAAATAGTTAATTGCCTGAGGAGAACAATGAGTATGAAGATTCGGCCCTTACACGATCGAGTCATCGTTAAGCGCTGGGAAGAAGAGAAGACTTCCCCCGGTGGCATCGTTATTCCGGATTCCGCTGCCGAGAAACCCGTAAAGGGTGAAGTGGTTGCCGTAGGCAACGGCAAAATTCTCGAAAACGGCGAAACGCGCAAGCTCGACCTCAAGGTCGGCGACAAAATCCTGTTCGGCAAGTACTCCGGTACCGAAGTGAAGGTAGACGGTACGGAACTACTGGTCATGCGCGAAGACGACATCATGGCCGTGTTCGACGCCTAAGCGTCACCGGCATAAAGATATTTGAAGAGGTCAATCAACAATGGCTGCTAAAGAAGTCCGCTTTTCCGATGATGCCCGCCAACGCATGGCTGTAGGCGTCAACATTCTCGCCAACGCTGTCAAACAGACGCTGGGTCCTAAAGGACGCAACGTCGTACTCGAGAAGAGCTTCGGCGCTCCTACCGTGACCAAGGACGGCGTGTCCGTCGCCAAGGAAATCGAACTGGCCGATAAGTTCGAGAACATGGGTGCCCAGATGGTTAAGGAAGTTGCTTCCAAGACCTCCGACGTCGCCGGTGATGGCACCACCACCGCGACCGTGCTGGCCCAGGCCATCGTGCGCGAAGGCTTGAAGTCGGTCACCGCCGGCATCAATCCAATGGATCTGAAGCGTGGTATCGACAAGGCTGTTGCCGCTGCCGTCGAAGAGCTGAAGAAGATTTCCCGTCCTTGCACTGACAGCAAGGCCATCTCGCAGGTAGGCACCATCTCGGCCAACTCTGACACCGCAGTCGGCGAGATCATTGCCGAAGCGATGGACAAGGTTGGCAAGGAAGGCGTCATCACTGTTGAAGAAGGTTCGGGTCTCGAAAACGAGCTCGACATCGTCGAAGGCATGCAGTTCGACCGCGGCTACCTGTCGCCGTACTTCATCAACAACCAGGAGACGATGAACGTCGACCTGGAAGAACCGCTGATCCTGCTCCACGACAAGAAGATCTCGAACATCCGCGACATGCTGCCGGTACTGGAAGGCGTGGCCAAGTCCAGCCGTTCGCTGCTGATCATTGCGGAAGACGTTGAGGGCGAAGCGTTGGCGACCTTGGTCGTCAATAACATGCGCGGTATCGTCAAGGTGGCAGCCGTGAAGGCGCCGGGCTTCGGCGACCGTCGTAAGGCCATGCTCGAAGACATCGCGATTCTGACCGGTGGCACCGTGATTGCCGATGAGGTGGGCCTCTCCCTCGAGAAAGCTGGCTTGCATGACCTCGGTAGCGCGAAGCGCATCCAGATCACCAAGGAAAACACCACGATTATTGACGGAGCTGGCGACCAGAAGGCGATCGAAAGCCGCGTCAACCAGATCCGGACGCAGATTGAAGAAACCAGCTCGGACTACGATCGCGAAAAGCTCCAAGAGCGAGTCGCGAAACTTGCCGGTGGCGTAGCCGTCATCAAAGTTGGCGCTGCAACCGAAGTTGAGATGAAAGAAAAGAAGGCGCGCGTTGAAGACGCGCTGCATTCCACCCGTGCCGCAGTTGAAGAAGGCGTGGTTCCTGGCGGTGGCGTGGCGTTGTTGCGCGTGCAGGCTAAGGCCAAAGAGGTCAAGGTTGACAACGATGATCAGCGTATCGGCGTCAACATTCTGGTGCGCTCCCTCGAAGAGCCGATCCGCCAGATCGTTGCTAACGCCGGCGAAGAACCGTCTGTAGTGGTGGCGAAGGTTGCCGAAGGCAAAGGTAACTACGGTTACAACGCCCAGACCGGCGAATTCGGCGACATGATCGAGATGGGCATTCTCGACCCGGCCAAGGTTGCCCGTTCGGCACTGCAGAACGCGGCTTCCGTCGCCTCCTTGATCCTGACCACCGAATGCATGGTGGCCGAAGCTCCGAAGAAGGAAGCTGGCGCCGGACCGGACATGGGCGGTATGGGTGGTATGGGTGGCATGGGCGGTATGGGTGGCATGGGCGGCATGATGTAAATCTGCCCCAGCCCATAACGGCCTTAGAGAACCCCGCTTCGTGCGGGGTTCTTTTTGCTTGTCAGAAAAACCGCAGCGCGGGATCACCCGCGTTCGCCTTCTCGTCTGCGCTCGTTCTGCCCTCAATCTGTCGGCTAGCGACGAATACCATCTCCAATCTGGTGCGCGGTCCTTGGCAGCGCCTCAGCAGAGTGCTGCGTGTCGCTTTCAAATCAAACAGATAGCCTGCACCGGCTTACCAGCTTTTCGTGGCATGTTTTTTGGATTCATTATCTCGTCGACGCTTAAGGAAAATTGGTTCGCGCGCCGATAAGCGTTAAGAAGATTGATCATTCACGAACGGAGTTGTTGCCATGGACACCGTCGATTCAAGTCTGATCCACACCGTGACTGTACGTGAGCATTTCAGTGCAGCGCTACAGTCGGCGGCTCGCAACCAGGATGTTTCACTGCGCGAGATCACCGCCACCTATGTCGTCAATCTGCTGACGGAATACGGCGAAACCGCAGCCCTTGCCGCTGTGACTGACGCCAACCGCCAAATAAAGCCTTTGGCAACGCTCTACGGCGAAGCGCTTGAGGCTCCTACTTCGGAACATCGGCGTCGCACACTGCAGAAGCTTGGCGACCTGGCCTTGTTCATATCAGGGATCTTCAGCGACAGCTTGAATCGCAAGCTGGTAGACGTGGACTACTACATCGGCATGGGTGAGGCCGCCTACTGTTCCGTCTACGATTCCCTGCAGGTCGATGCCCGCGCCAGTAACGTCAGCACAG
>JANOXY010000001.1:0-2348 GCA_031418675.1 Pseudomonadota bacterium | reverse complement strand
GCGCGACCGTTGCGCAGAGCTTCTTAACCAACGTGTTTGTGGGCGTGCTGATGGGCATGCAGCGCATTTACCTGATCTCAAGGGTTGGCATACTGTTCACCCTGGTGAGAGCGGGTGCCACTTATGTGCTGCTCACATCCGGCTACGGTATCGTCGCCTTGTCGGTAGTGAACTTGGTGCTGAGTTTGGCAAACGCGGCGCTGGTGGTTTACTACTGCCGGGTATTTTTGCCAGAGTTGCGGCTCGGCCCCGTCAGACCCATTCGTTCCGAAGTGCTCAAGCTCCTCAACTACGGCAAGTACGTGCTGCTGTCGAACATCGGCGACAAGATCGTGTTTGCCACCGATGCCCTTGTCATCGGTGTTTTCCTGCCGATTGCCGCCCTCACGCCATACGCGATTGGCGGCACCTTGATCGGCCATATGCGCTCAGTCGTCATGGCGATGGCACAAGTCTTCAATCCTCTTGCGAGCAGCCTGCGAGCGGGCGGTGGCGACGATGTCTTGCAGAGGCTTCTGCAAACTGGCGCCAAGGGCGCCATGCTGGTGGGACTGCCCCTCTGTATCGGATTCGTCGCACTCGGAGAGCGATTTGTGCTGCTGTGGATCGGTCCGGAGCATGCGGCGACGGCTGGCCAGGTGCAGACCGTGCTGGCGATCGGGTACGTGGTCGGGTTGCCGTACTACACCATCTCCGGCATTCTCTACGGCCTCGGGCAGCATCGCAGTGTCGCCATCCTTCGGGTCGTCGAGGGTGTACTGAATCTTGGTCTCAGCGTCGTACTGGTGAATCTGCTTGGCGTTGTCGGTGTGGCAATCGGCACCGCGATACCGCACATCATCGTCGTCGGATGGATCCTGCCGCGCACGCTACCACGCGTATTCCCGATCAACCTGCGCGATTACTACTGGAATGTATATGGACGAACGCTGTTGGCCGCCATACCCTTCGTGGCCGCCACCTGGGCCATCCGCAGCATTGTGCAGCCGGCCAGTCTTGTCTCATTTTTCTTGTGGGGAGCCCTTAGCTTGCTGGCCTATGTCCCGCCCGTGTGGTTGTTTGCGCTGTCGGGCGATGACCGGTCGCAATTGCTCCTTGCGCTTGGGGCCAGGCGAGGACGGCCCCCGCTACCGCAGGTGGCCCCGGCGGCGACCGACTAGCGCGGAGTTCGCAGCCCTTTTGTCGCCGCGAGGAGGAAGCCGAACTTGAGAAAATCGAGCACGCCTCGAAAGATTCTCTATTGCGAGAGCAACGTCGATGGCACGATCGGCGGCTCACACTATTGCCTGCTGTGGTTGGTCGAGAATCTCGATCGGGCAGCGTTTGAGCCATTGGTGGTGTTCTACGAGAGTCATGCCCTCGTCCCCCGTTTTCAGCAGGTCGCGGCAACGCTGATCCTGCCGAAGCCAAATCCTGTCACTTGGGGGGCCGGGGCGAGCGGGCTTGTCACCCTGCCGATGCAATTGATTCGACGAAGCGTCAACGCGGCCCTATTCCTGGGTCGAGTATTCCGCTACTGCGCCTTCCTGCGGAGGCACGAGATCGCGCTCGTGCACCAAAACAACTCGGTCAAGCGCCACCACGACTGGATGCTGGCCGCCAAACTGGTGGGCGTGCCTTGCGTCGCTCACGAACGTGGGATCAATGACTTTTACTCGTGGTCGGATCGCAAGTTGGCCAGTGGCCTGGCACAGATCGTTCCGGCGTCGAAGTCGATCATGGGATTCATGATCGCCGGGGGAGTGCGCCCCGCTAACATTCGAGTCTTGTACGATGGCCTTGATCCGACTCGCGTCAAACCAGCCCGCACTCCGGAAACCCTGCGGCAGGATTACCGCCTGCGCGCGGACCAACAGGTGATTGGAATCGTCGGCAACATCCGCCAGTGGAAGGGACAGGCAATCGTTGTCCGGGCGCTGATTGAAGTGCTGAAAGTCCATCCCGATGTCGTGTGTTTTTTTGTCGGTGCGTCCACGTCCGGCGACAAGGCGTACCAGGATGAGCTCGATGCGGAAATTGCTCGAGCTGGTATAGGCGCGAACGTTCGCTTTACCGGGTATCAGTCAGATCCGGCGAGCTTCGTCAACCTGATGGCGGTCGTCGTGCACGCGTCGGTAGCGCCTGAACCGTTTGGGATGGTCGTGCTCGAGGCGATGGCGCAACGAAAACCCGTCATCGGATCCCGAGCCGGAGGCGTCGTGGAAATGGTCGTCGAAGGTAAGACCGGCTACACATTTCCACCCGGCGATCACGTCGAGCTGGCGCGACGGCTCATTGAGTTGCTGGGCAATCCCAGCCTCGCAGCGCAAATGGGGGATGCCGGACATCAGCGGCTTGGGATGCGATTC